>JBEKDM010000092.1:0-10010 GCA_050014375.1 Methanomassiliicoccales archaeon
TTCTGGCGGGACGTGGCAAGTCGTAAAGCCAATGCCCGCACGACTGACGTACGCGGCGGCGACCCGTGGTATCGATGGTCAGATCTACATCATCGGCGGGAGCGACCAATACTACCTTGGCACAAACGCCCTGAAGGGTGTTTACGCTTACGAGCCCAGTTCGAATACCTGGACGGTAGCCGCGTCGCTGCCCGAGGCAAGGGAGAACCCAGTGGCAGGGGCGACCTCAGAAGGGCGCATCTTCTGCGAAGGCGGTACGAACTTGACCGAGAGCATGAAGTCCGTGATCTCGCTACGCATTGCTTCGGTGACGATAATGGTCGGTCCGACAACAACTGGAAGGACCGGCCAGCAAATGACGGCAACGGTCACAATGGCATTGGCCTACCGATCCCTGGACCACTTCCACAGTGAGGTGTTCTTAATGGACAGCGAAGGCACAGATTACGACATTGGAACCATGAGCTCGATAGGAGGTCAGGCCACCATGGGATTTACAGTGCCCCAATTTGCCGGCATCGGATCGGCCCAGGTGGAGATCCCGAGCCTGCACGTGCATGATGCGAACGACTTCAGCTCCATGAGCAGCAGTCCCTACTGGCCAACATGACCGAGAACTCTTCCAACCAGGCAGCCCAGATAACGGCTCTTCAGACCTCGATCGCCGTAGCACTGGCCAGCATCGACTCGCTGCAGTCCAATCTAACAGCGGCACAATCGCAGCTAGCGGCGCTACAGGACCAGACCTCTGCAGCGATCAACACCACATCGACCTGGCAGAACCTGAGCCAGACGCAGATTGCTACCCTGCGGGCCCAGATCGACCTGCTGAACACCCAGGTGAATTCCAGCCAACAACAGCTGGCCCAGATCAGGAACGATACCACGGCGGTGCAGAGCTCGGCAGACAAGAAGATGGACTCCACGACTGGCATGATCATGCTGATCATGATGCTCGTGGCGATAGCCGTTCTGGCCTTGGCCATGGTAATGGTTATCAGGAAGAAATGAGGGGTCCAAACACCTTTTCAAACACTTTCTTTCGTTCCTTTTTTCGGTGAACATTGCTGACCACTGTCACGCTGGAACGTAAATTCCTAACGGCGCCTTCGGGGGCTAGAATCGAAAAGCAGATATGCACTCACGACATGGGACGCACATCCGGTCCGATTCAGATGTTAGATACGTCGTCAGACCGGCCTCCAGGGAGATCATCCGATGGCGACCAAAGCAAAGGGCACCCCGGAACGCACATGCGATGCCGGGGCAAAGGACTGTATCGAGACAGCGGCCGCCAAGAAGATCGAGACCGCCTGGGACCGGTATGAGCTTATGCAGCCGCAATGCGGTTTCGGCGAGCTTGGGGTGTGTTGCAACAACTGTCTCCAGGGCCCTTGCCGGATCAACCCTTACGGAGGCAAGCCCGAGAAGGGGATCTGCGGGGCAAGAGACTACACCATCGTGGCCAGGAACCTCATCCGGCACATAGCCGGAGGTACTGCTTCGCATTCGGGACACGGTCGCCATATCGCCGATACGCTCAGAAAGTTGCTGGAAGGCAAGGCGCCGGCTTACTCGATCAAGGACGAACAGAAGCTGAGGACGGTGTCCGAACGTCTAGGGATCAAAATTCACGGAAAATCCAAGGAGGAACTGGCCCAGGCCGTCCTGGTCAAGGTCTTCGACGATTATGGACGAAGCCAGAAGCTACCTTTGAATTTCACGGTCGCCACCATCACCAAGCAGCGTGTTGAGCTTCTCGAAGAACTAGGGGTGATGCCGGACTCCATAGACCATTCCATCGCCGACGTCATGCACCGCACCTCGCTGGGCTGCGATGCCGACCCGCTGCCGCTGATCTTCGGCGGTATCCGCTGCGCGATCGCTGATTACGACGGGATGCAGATATCCACCGACCTCTCCGACATATTGTTCGGTACGCCGCGCCTGGTCCGCACGTTTGCCAACCTGGGCGTTCTCAAGGAGGACGCGGTCAACATCGCCATCCACGGCCACAACCCGGTCCTTAGCGAGATCATCGTGGACGTCGCCAGGACGATGGACGAGGAGGCCCGGCAGGCGGGTGCCTCGGGCATCAACATCGTCGGCATTTGCTGCACCGGGAACGAGACGCTGATGAGGAAGGGCGTCTCCATGGCATCCAACTTCGCATCACAGGAACTGGCCCTGGCCACCGGTGCGGTGGACCTGCTGGTGGCTGACTATCAGTGCATCATGCCCTCGCTGTCGGAGATCTGCTCGTGCATGCACACCGAGATGGTGACCACCATGAGCAATGTCCGCATGCCCTATGACACTCATGTCCCGTTTCGGGAGGAGGACGCGGAGGCGTCCGCCAGGTCGATCGTGCGGATGGCTATCCAGGCGTACAAGGGAAGGGAACCGGCCAAGGTCAAGATCCCGAACGTCAAGTACGATGTCGTGGCCGGATTCAGTACCGAACAGATCGAGGAGCTTTGCTCAGCGTTCGTCCCGGAGGACCCGCTGGTCCATCTGGTCGAGGCCATCAGGTCCGGCCAGATAAGAGGGATCGCATTGCTGGCCGGTTGCAACAACCAGAAGGCCGTCCAGGACCGGAACCACATCACCATTGCCAAAGAGATGCTCAAGCACGACGTGCTGGTGCTTACGACGGGCTGTTCGGCCGGAGCCTGCGCCAAGAACGACCTGCTTTCTGCCGAGGCCACCGAGAAGTTCGCCGGACCCGGTCTGAAATCTTTCATCCGGGCGCTGGAAGAGAAGAACGGTGTCAGGCTCCCGCCGGTCTGGCACATGGGCTCATGTGTCGATAACACACGGGCGGCGAACCTGGCCAAGGAGATCGCGGTGAGGCTGGGGGTGGACGTTTCCGGCATACCGTTCGTGGTATCCGCACCGGAGGCGAACCACGAGAAGGCCTTGTCCATCGGAACCTGGTGCGTCGCGCTGGGGATGCCGGTGCACGTGGGCACTATCAACTATGTTCACGGTTCTTCGCTCGTCATAGAGGTGCTGGAGCATTCCGCGGCCGACATCTTCGGCGGCCATTTTATCTTCGAGTCGGACCCGCACAAGGCCTCGCACCGGCTGCTCAATTCCATAGAGCGCAGACGGTGGATGCTGTCGTTCGATAATCATTATGTCGTCGAGGAGGGCAAGAAGCTCTCCAACACACGCCTTTACAGAATGGCCATTGACGGGGCGCTCATCTCCACCGGTTTCGCGGACCAACTGGTTGGGGTCGCGATAGAGAAGCACGGCTACGACAAGAAGATCGAATATCCAGAGACGGCTTATGAGCTGCCGTCCATCTATGCTTGGGACGGGTCCGAGGCAAAGAAGCTGGGCGACCTGCCCGGCATCCTCGGCAAGGTCCGGAGCAAGATACGGGAGACGCCGAACCTGGAAAGCGCCCTCGCAGCCGGGGAAGCGACCATGGTGGCAGCCGAGATCATCGAGGGGCTGAAGTACTTGGATGACGCCAAGCCATACGACGGCACGATGTACACCGGCTTCGTCCCCGACCGAATACTGAGACAGCTGGGGCTGGCGTTCGTCGACGACACCATTCCTGGAGCGGCTGTCCTGGTCGGCACGGCCAAAGACCCTAAACAGCTGGTCAAGACCGTTCGTGAATGCCAGAGCAAGGGAATGCTGATATTCGCCTCCTATGATATAATAAGACAGCTCAAGGACAACAATATCCATATGGGCCTGGACGTGATGCTGTACCCGGTCGGTGAGTTCACTCAGGTCATCCATGCGCTCAACTTCGCGATCCGGGCGGCGCTTTCGTTCGGCGGCGTGCAGCGGGGGGACCGCGAACGCCTGGCCGGCTACATGAGGAAAAGACCGAAGGTCTTCGTCCTGCAGTTCGGACCGCTGGATGCGATCAAGGCATCGGCCGAGTTCGCCGTCCTGCTGAACGGATCCCCGGTCATCGCTGACCAGATGCTGGAAGGTATCCCGGAACGCTTCATCACGCAGACCCCGGACAACATGCTGCAAACGGCCATCGAGCTCAGGGAGATCAAGGTAAAGATGGCCTCGGTAGATGTCCCTGTGGCATACGGTCCGGCATTCGAAGGCGAGACGGTCCGCCGGCCGGACACATACGTGGAGGCGGGTGGCGCCTCCAAGACTCTATCCTTCGAACTCCTGAGGATGCAGAACGAGGCGGATGTCCAGGACGGCAAGATCACCGTCGTGGGCAAGGACGTGGACCAGATGGCGGACGGCTCGTCCACACCGCTGGCGATCATCGTCGACGTCTACGGAAAGAAGATGCAGGAGGACTTCGAGTCGGTCATGGAGCGCAGGATCCACCTGTTCCTCAACTTCGCCGAGGGTGTATGGCATACCGGCCAGAGGAACCTGAACTGGATGCGATTGAGCAAGAACGCGGTCGCCGCCGGTTTCCGTTTCAAGCATCTTGGAGACATCCTCATCACCAAGATGAAGGAAGAGTTCGGCAATATCATTAGCCGCGTGCAGGTCACCATCATCACCGAGGAAGAGGAGATCCGGAGGCTGCTCCCTTCGGCGCTGGAAGTGTATGCAAAAAGGGACGCCCGGATGGCCGGACTGACCGACGAGGCGGTGGACACGTTCTATTCATGCCTCATGTGCCAGTCTTTCGCTCCGGACCACATCTGCATAGTTACGCCGGAAAGGCTGGGCCTATGCGGGGCGATAAACTACCTGGATGCCAAGACCGGCAAGGAGATAACCCCGACCGGCCCGAACCAACCGATACTCAAGGGCGAGACCATCGACGCTTCGAAAGGCCAATGGAGCGGCGTCAACCAGGCGGTCTATGATCTCACCCATCACAAGCTGGAACGGTTCAATGCCTACACTCTGATGGAGGACCCGATGACCTCCTGCGGATGCTTCGAGTGCATCGTGGCAATGACAGCTGACATGCAGGCTGTGATCGTGGTCAACCGGGAGTTCCCGGCCATGACCCCGGTGGGGATGAAGTTCTCAACCCTGGCGGGGTTCATAGGAGGGGGCAAGCAAACGCCCGGTTTCATCGGCGTCGGCAGGAAATACCTTATCAGCAAGAAATTCATCCCAGCGGACGGCGGTTTCCTGCGCATCGCATGGATGCCCAAGGATCTGAAGCAGGCGATGCGGAGCTCTCTGGAGCAGAGGGCGACGGAACTGGGCGAGCCCGGGTTCGTGGACAAGATCGCGGACGAGACGGTCACCACGGACGCCGACGGGCTGACGGCGTGGATGGCCAAGGTGGACCACCCGGCCCTGAGGATGCCGCCGCTGTTGCAGTAACGGTCAGGAAGGTCATGACATGGTCGAGGTTCCAATCCCCAAGGAGAAGTGGACGGGTAAGATCGGCGTACTTGAGCTTGGCTCTTCATCTGAGAAGGGCGGCTCCAGGGGAAAGAAGGTCCAGGTGGGGGGAAGCAACGGCATGCCTTTCCTTTCTTACGAAGGCACATCGCCAAACCGGCAGGTCATTGCCGGAGAGGTCATGGATACCGACAGGGAGCTTCCCAGGACGGTCAAGGATTTCTTCGGAGAGGCCGTCAGCGATCCTGTCCATTGGGCCAAGGCATGGGTTGAGCTCTATCACGCCGACCTGATCTGCCTGAAGCTCATCTCCACCAACCCGGAGGAGGAGAACGTTTCTTCTGAGGTAGCCGCCGAAACCGTCAGGAAGGTACTGGCGGCGGTGGATGTCCCCCTGATAGTATACGGATGCGGCGAGGAGGAAAAGGACGCAAAGACCCTGGAGGCGGTCAGCAACATCGCCCCGAAGGAGAGGATGCTTCTTGGCTACGCCGAGGAAGGGCACTACAAGTCCATTTCCGCCGCGTCCATGGCCAACGACCATCCGCTCATTGCATTCTCGAACCTGGATATCAATCTGGCGAAACAGATCACCATCCTTCTCACCGATTTCGGGGTGAAAAAGGAGAACATCACCATCGACCCGCTAATGGCCGGTCTGGGAATGGGTTTGGATTATTCATATTCCGTCAACGAGAGGATAAGGCTGGCGGCTCTGATGGGCGATGTCATGCTCCAGCAGCCGATGCTGTGCGACACCACCTCTTCCTGGAAATCCGCCGAGGCCATAGAGGATATCGTCGGCTACGGTGACGCCAGGGAGCGAGGGATCTGGTGGGAGGCGACCACCGGCATCGCCGCGCTGGTCTCTGGAGCGGACATTCTGGTCATGAGGCATCCAAAAGCGGCCGACATCGTGCGCGAGACGCTGAACGAGCTCAGGGGAGGGAATTGAATGCCGACAGCCATCGAAATCTTCAAGCACCTGCCGAAGAAGAACTGCGGGGAGTGCAAACACCCGACCTGCCTGGCCTTCGCCATGCAGCTCGCCAACCAGAAGGCCAAGCTGGAGGACTGCCCCTACGTCTCCGATGCCGGAAAACAGTCGTTGGCCGCATCATCCGCGCCGCCGATCAGACTGGTCAAGGTAGGGACCGGAAAGGCGACCTTGGAGATGGGCGACGAGACCGAGCTCTATCGCCACGATAAGAAGTTCTTCCATCCGGTCAGATACGCCGTCACCGTTCAGGACACGCTCTCCGAAGGAGAAGCGGTCTCGAAGGTCCAGAAGGCCAACGCCATGCGTTTCGAACGCGTCGGGCAGATCATGGCGCTGGACATGATCTGTGTCCAGAACGATTCCAGGGACGCGGGGAAGTTCGCAGCGATGGCGAATAAGGTTTCGTCGACCACCGAACTGCCGTTGATACTATCAAGTGATGACCCGGCGGCCATGAGGGCTGCGGCGACCAGGATGGCGGCAAGGGTCCCGCTGCTCTCAGCGGCGACCAGGGACAACTACGTGGCAATGGCTGCCCTGGCCAAGGAGTTCAAATGCCCTCTCGTCGTCAGGGAATCCAACCTCAACGAATTGGCCGACCTGGTGGCCAAGGTGAAACTGGCCGGGGTGGAGGATATTATCTTGGACTTGGCACCGGGCAATCTCAAGGATCTCATCGAGAAGAGCACCATCGTCCGGAAATTATCGGTCAAGAAGACGTTCCGCGGGCTCGGTTATCCGATGCTGGTGAACGCACCCAACGGCAACCGCGGCATCACCATGGGTCTTATCTCGACCATGAAGTACGGGTCGATCGTGGTCTTCGAGGACCTGCTTCCGGAGATGGCGATCCCGCTCTTCGTTCTGAGGCAGAACATCTACACCGACCCCCAGGTGCCAATCCAGGTCAAGCCGGGTCTGTACCCGATCGGAAACCCGACCGAGAACTCTCCGATCTTGTTCACGACCAACTTCTCCCTTACCTACTTCACCGTGCTGGGCGACATCGACAAGAGCAAGGTCCCGGTGTGGCTGCAGGTGACGGACTGCGAAGGGCTCAGCGTCCTTACCGCGTTCGCGGCCGGCAAGCTCACCTCCGAAGGCGTCGTAAAGGACTTGGACAAGTCCGGCGCCCGGACCAAGTCGAAGAAGAACGTGCTGATCATTCCTGGAATGGTCGCCAGGATGTCGCCGAAGCTGGCCGAGCTCACCGGAATGAAGATCATCGTCGGACCGAAGGAGTCTTCCGGGCTGCCGAAGATGCTCAAGTCACTGGAGTGACCTGCCATTTGCCATCAAAAAGCACCTAGTGGATCTCACAACCTAGGGGCCAGCCACCGCGGTCATGATCGAGAAGATGGAATAGAGACCGGCCACAGTGATCAACGTTGCCGCAAGATCTGTGAAGATGCAATAGAACCAGGCCCACCTCCTGTCCTCATAGTACCGGAACTGCCGGAGCGCATTGATGAACGAGGCCCAGGAGAACACCAGAGCGAGGATGAGAAGGAAGAAGAACACGAGCAGGCGCCCCTGGTTCTGCTTGGCGATGACACCGAAGTCCTCGAAGCCAAGCAATGACACCGCGAAGAAGAAAGCGAAAAGGGACAGGGCCAGCATGATCGGGGTCCATCTCATTCCGGAGTCAGAAGCCATGTCCTGTGAACACCTTCCGATTCCTAAATCCGTTTTGAGCTGATAACACCATCGTCCTGATGCTTTCTTCGTTTCAGAAATTCTGCAGGACGCTTGAACCTTCCCGTGTACTCAGCGAAGATCGATACCAGGTTGATCTCGATGGCTATCAGCGCCAGCAGGACCAGCATCCGACCCAGCATGCTTGAGAAGATGTATTCGCCGAGCAGGATGACACCCATGAACACCACGTTCAGAGACCGCACCAGGTATCTCATCCTGAACCCGGGCGAGGCCAGCAGTTCCACGAAACGGAGGAGCCCATATGTTGCCGTGGCCACCGCCGTCAGCGCCACTATGACATACTTGTCGCCCTGATCAGAACCGGTCCAGATCTCGATCACGCTGCGCGTGGCAACGAAGACCATCAACAATGCGAACCACGTGCTGGTGCGCGACCGGTCGAAAAGACTAGCTAACCTTCCCATCCTGAGACCGGTTCTGACAACCTGGACCGGTCTTTTCAATCTTGTGATAGGGACGACAGGCCCATGGATGGACCAGGGAGAACGCTCATTTCAATGAGCTTGCAAGATCCTTGACGGCGCGATAGAACTGACTGGACACATCTAGTTGGACCATCGGCAGACCGGCGATCGCCAGTTCTTCCACCTTCCGGTCATAGGGAAGGTAGACCACTGAACCGAAACCGGCGGTGTCGATCTCCTGCTCGACCGCCTCTCCGATCGTTCCCTGGACCCGGTTGACCACCAGCACGCTGCGGCCGACATCGATCTCCATGCCCTTCGCTAGCGCCAGGATCCTTTTCGCCGTCTCTACGCCCAGCTTGGTGGGATCAGAGACCACCAGCAGCACGTCCATCCTCTTCGTGGTGCGACGGGAAAGATGCTCCATTCCCGCCTCGTTGTCGATGACAGCATAGTCATACGTGTCCATCGCCTCGTCGATGAACGTTCTCAGGATGTTGTTGATGTAACAATAACAACCGCGCCCCTCTGGCCGGCCCATGGTGAGCAGGTCGAAGTTGCTTCCCTCCACTTTGGCCATCTCCATCTGGTACCGTACCAGCTCGTGCTTGCTGACGCCAGAGCTGAGCTCCTCCGCCTTCCGCAGCAGGCCCTCCCGGAGCTCGCCGATGGTGTGCTCCATCTTCATGCCTAGCTTGTCCCCGAGGTTGGAGTTCGGGTCGGCGTCGACGGCCATGATGACGGTCCTTGTCCTTTCGGCCAGGGCCTTGATCAGGAGGGACGACAACGTCGACTTGCCGACGCCGCCCTTGCCCGCCACGGCCACGATGAAGGTCAACTCAAACCTCCAGCCCGTGCTCCGACCGGATCGCGTCCGAGACCTCCACCAAAAGGTCCAGCACGTGTACGCTCTCCGCCTCGCTGAGGCCCCCCAGCCCGCACTCGGGTGTGATGATCGATTGTTCCAGCAGCACGTCCTGGTTGAGACCTTTTGCGACCAATTCGTTGAGCGTGGAGTTGAACTTGGTCAACAACGAACTTACGGTCTCCTTCTCTAGGCGGTGATCCATGTTCGGGATCAGCCCCCATGACAGTGCCCCGCCCCTTACCAGGAACGCCTTCAATTGGTCCGGGTAAAGAGACACCGAGAACGCATAATTGTATGCGTCGAACGACAGTATGTCCACGCTGGTGGAGAGCACCATCGGCCAATCTGTGTTGCCGCAACAATGCAACCCCCTGATGGCTTTGACCCCCTCGAACACCTCGTCGACCCAGGAGATGACATTGTCGCTGGAGACCGATGCGAACGGCGTGCCGATGAGAGACAAAGACGGCTCATCCAGGAAGATTATCACCTTGTCGGAGAGCTTGGATAGCCGGCGCTCCTGCCATCGGACGCACATGTTCAGGTTCCTTCTGATTATCTCCCCGTATGCCTCATCATAGATGGCGGGCCGGCCGTTCTGGTCCAGGATCTGGAGTCCGGCGCTGACCGGGCCGATCACCTGCCCCTTGACCGCCATAGCACCCTGTGGCAGATTGCGCTTCAACAGCTCATAGAACCCGGAGAA
>JBEKDM010000093.1:0-9796 GCA_050014375.1 Methanomassiliicoccales archaeon
GGCCTCAAGCAGCTTGGAGCGACGATGAGCTCGGTCATCCTGCTCATCGAGATCGTGTTCGGCATCCTCTTCGCCATACTCCTGCTGGGCGAGATGCCCTCCTTGGCCACTGCCATCGGCGGCGCGATGATACTCCTCTCGGTCATCATGATCTCGATGAACCAGTCGGAAGACGTGAAAGTTCATCAGGAATAGTCAAGGAGCTTCTTCGCCTCCGCCGGTTTGTCCACGCCGATGGCGATCTCCGTTTGTGCCGAGCCTCCCGCCAGGATGAACAGCGAATCGATGTTGACCCCTCCGCGTTCCAGTTTCTTGACGACCTTGGCCAGTTCACCTGGCTTGTTCTGGAGGCCGACCACGAATATGTCCTTCTCCTTGAACTGGAAGCCGGCGTTGGTCAGGGCCTTGCTGGTGCTCGCGTCATCATCGGTTATGATGTGCAACAGGGGGCTCGTGGGACCGTGTTCCGTCGCGATGCCCCTGATGTTCACTGCTCCCTTGGCGAGCGCCTCAGCGATGTGGGCGACCTCGCCCGGTTTGTCCTGTACCTTCACATCGAACTGCTTTAGAGTCATCGGAAAAACAATTGCGAGCTTGACCTTTTTATAGATATGTTGATAGAAACCATCTTCCCCGATTCTTTCATGTGGTTAGATAAAGCAAGTATTGTCCATCGTCTTCTATTCGTCCGAATTTCCGGGCAATGAAGCCGAAGGCCGCAAAGCAGATGAAGACGAACCTCAGCAACATGCTCAAGGGCACATCCTTGAGTTGATGACATCTGAGGTCCAAATCCATTAAGTTAAAATGTCATCCGACAATCACTCCTTCATGGCCCAAGGGGTCAAACTGTTCGCCGTAACCGTCAATTGGAACCGACCCGATGACACCATCGAGTGTGCCAGGTCAATCCTATCCGGCGGGTACGATGACATTGGCTTGGTGGTTGTTGACAACGGTTCCATCGACGGCTCCGTCGATAAGATGCGCCAGGCGCTCCCTTGTGCGACCCTAATAACTAACCTGACCAACGAGGGCTACGTCAAGGGCGTGAACAAGGGTATCAGGATGGCGCTTGACGCCGGGGCCACTCACGTCCTGGTAATCAACAACGACGCTATCGGCAAAGGCAGGTTCATCGTGCAGCTGAAAGAGGCCTTGGACAGACATCCCGAAGCCGGGCTTGTTTCTCCAAAGATCCTCTATTACAATTCCAACATGATCTGGTTCTCAGGCGGCACTTTCAACAAATGGCTCGGCTACTCGAAGCACACCGATATGGACCAAATCAACAATGGAAACGGCGTGGAGAGCGCGCAGGACTACATCACCGGTTGCTCCATTCTGGTGAAGGCTGACCTCTTCCGGACCATCGGTTTGTTCGATGAGCAATACAACATCTACGGCGAGGACATCGATTTCTGCATACGGGCCAAAGACCGGGGCTTCAGTTCCTGGTATACCCCGAATACGATCGTATACCACAAGGTGTCTCTGTCGACCGGCATCAGTGGCTCTAACGTCATGACCCCGTTCCGCTCATATTACTACGGCAGGAACATGTTGTTACTGGTCAAGAAGCGGATGCACGGGGTGACACGCATCTCCTGCGCTATGGGTCAGACGTTCATCTTGGTGCCATACTACTTCCTGATAATTTCGACACAGAGGTCGAAGGGTGCGTTCCGCTCCTATCTGAGGGGATATCTCGATGCCCTGAAACTGGTGGTAAATAACCAGGCCAAGAGCTGAACCTCACGCGCGGATGCTTGCGCCGAGCGCGTCGAACGAGTAACCGATCCCGAACCCGAAGAATATGGACACCATCTGTATTTCGGTTACCGTGGAAAAGGCGATATAGAAGATGTATAGGCTGATCAGGTAACCGCTGAACCCGGTCGCCACCAGCTTGGCACCAAGCAGAAGTCCTTTCCTGCTGCCGTGCGTGAACATGACCTTGTTGGCGAACACGATGTATCCAACCGCAAGGATCAACGACGCGATAGTGGCGATGATGAGGTTCGAGTTCCAGGCGATGCCGACGCCGATCCATCCCAAGAACCAGAAGGTGAACAGCAGGCCCAATCCCAGGGCGGCGATGAAGCGACCCATCATATTCGTGAGGAAGAACATCGAGGTATAGGCCAGGGCCTTCCCGCCGATGCCACACTGGCGCATGATCGACAAGATGACCCGGGAGTTGAGCTTGGATTCGCCCGCCCTCCGGGAGTTGAACTTGAAACTGACCTCCGCGATCCTGATGTCCCGGGGCATGAACTTGAGCAGGTCGAACAATGCCTTAAAACCGGCCCTTTCGAACTTGCTGCCCTTTTCCCCGATGACCTTTTGGCACAGGTCGCAGCGGCCAGCGAAGAAACCCGACATGGTGTCCTTGGTGGTCGGTTGTCTCCTGGCATACAGATATGAAACAGCCATGCGATGTGCCGCTATCGATGCCCATTTCCTGGTGAATGAGAGCTCTATCTTGTCCTCCCGCACCCCGATGGCCATATCATTGCCGTTGATCAGCTCTTGGATCAGCCCGGCGATCGATTCTGGAGGATGTTGGAAATCTGCGTCGAGCACTACGAAGTACTTGGTATCGGCATGCATTATGCCGTCCGCGATGGATGCTGTCAATCCCCGGTCGTTCGGATCCCTTTGGACGACCTGGACCTTGCCCCTGCGCTTTCCGTATTCGATGGCAATATCAGCCGTTCCGTCCTTCGAGTGGTCGTCGACTACAATGATGCCTGCGTTTGGATAGAGCCTATCCAGTGCCTCCATCATCGGGAGGATGTTGTCGCTCTCGTTGAGAGTGGGCAACACAATTGAAAAGGAGTCCTCTATCCAGGCGCTCATATATCCTTAGTAAGAAAATGTGTTGTGTATTTAATAATTGTCGTTTGGTGTTATCGAATGAAAGGCCCATTCCCTTGTTCACTAACGCTACGAGAAACGGGAACATCCAGATGCCTCCCCGATGAATGAACCCGATCTGACCAGTTGCATAAAATGAGCCCCAAACAAATTAAAATATTGACTTGGGCTATCACTGGGAGATGCCGGCAGTATCCATAGGGGTGTGCGCTTATAACGAGGAGAAGAACATACGCCATACCCTCGATTCGATACTGGCGCAAATAGTTCAAGTCAGTTCCGTCGATGAGATAATCGTGGTCTCAAGCGGTAGCACGGATGGGACAGATGTTATCGTCAAGGAGTATGGATCGAAGGATAGTCGGATCCGCCTCCTCAGGCAGGAAAAGCGCGAGGGCAAGAACTCAGCGGTCAACGCATTCATGGCCATCGCGAAGGGGGACATCCTCGTCCTCGTCAATGCCGACAACAACCTTTCCGAGGGCGCACTCGATCGGCTGTTGGCACATTTCAAAGATCCCAAAGTGGGTGTCGTCGGCGGCAGGCCGATGCCAGTGAACCGGAAGGACACGATAGCCGGTTTCGCCGTGCATATGCTGTGGGACATGCATCACCGGCTTTCACTGATATATCCCAAGGTTGGCGAGGCCATCGCATTCCGCAACCTGCATATCCAGATACCTACCGGCATGCAATCGGACGAAGACCTGGTCCGGATGGACCTGGAGAAACAGGGGTATCGGACCGAGTACGAACCAGAAGCGATCATCATCAACAAGGGCCCGGAGACCGTGCAGGACTATTGGAAGCAGCGCACCAGGGTCAACATCGGGGAGCGGTATATGAAGCGGCTTTTCGATTTTGACATCCCGACGTGGGACAACAGGTTCCTGTTCCAGGCCTACCTGGGCTTCCTGAGAGACAATTCTGAGCAAATGATCAGGATGTCCGCCGCCATTGTCCTGGAGCTTTTGGCTAGGGTCTATGCCAGCATATACGTCAAGCTTGACAAGGGCGACAAGGTCATTTGGAGCATGGTGGAATCGACCAAGAACATGAATTCCTGACCTGTCCTCAATCGGAACCTTTCAGTATCTTGTCCACTGCATGGTTGAAGTCCTGTCCCCCGAAGACCCTGAAAGCCTTGCAACCGGCCCTCCGGCCCATCTCCACGTCGTGTTCGCTGTCCCCGATCACGAACGACCCGGCGATGTCGATGTCGAAATCCTGCGTGGCTTGATGGATGAGGCCCAATTGGGGCTTGCGGCATGGGCATTTCTCGTCAGGATGGTGCGGGCAGAAGTATATGCCGTCGAGCTTTGCGCCGTCCAAGGCGATCTCCGCCCTGAGCTTGTCGTGGATTTGGCCCAGCGTCTCCAGTGTGAAGAAGCCCCGCGCCACGCCGGATTGGTTGGTGACCAGGATGACCAGGTAACCGGCGTCATTGAGCTTCCTTATGGACTTCCCGACGCCCGGGAACACCTTCAGGTCCTCCGGCCTGCTGCAGTAGGGAACATCCTTGGCCACGGTGTCGTCCCGGTCGATGAAGACCGCCTTTCGGGCGAACACGCCCTTCTCGACCAGTCCGCAGATGATGTGCCCCGCCGCGAAGTATCCTTCCTGGATCCTCGGGGTCTTCTCCGACGGTACCGTCAATGCCAGATCGACCTCGTCCTTGAGCTTGCCCTTGGTACCTGTGAATCCAATGGTGAGCGCACCCAATTGCTTTGCCTTGGCGATCGCCAAAAGCACGTTCTTGGAGTTGCCGCTGGTACTTATGCCGATGACCGCATCGTTCTTGGTGGCGTGCGCCTCGACCTGTCGCTCGAAGATCAGATCATAACTATAATCGTTGCCGATGGCGGTAATGCTGGAAAGGTTCGTCAGGGCGATGGCGTTCATCGGTGCCCGTTCCATCATATAGCGTCCGGAGAACTCCGCCGCCAGGTGCTGTGCGTCCGCGGCGCTACCTCCGTTCCCGAAAACGATCAACTTGCCCCCGGACCGGAACACCTTGACCAGTGCGTTGGCGATGTCCCATATTTGTTGCGGATCGATGGACGCGAGGGTCCTCGAGCTCTCTTCCAGCTCCTTTCCCACCAGTCCGCTCATGTGCGGTACCTCCATGTCTGCAGCCCATGCTTGTCGAAGTTGAATGGAACGGTCTCTACCCCCATCTTCTGAAGCTCATTCGCCACTAGGTGTTTCCGGTCGTACTCGCATATGAAGAACATGAAACCACCGCCGCCCGCACCGGAGATCTTGCCCCCGATGGCCCCGTTGGCCATAGCAGAGTTGTAGATATTGTCGATGTAATCGTTGGATATGGATTCCGTGAACCGTTTCTTGAATTGCCAAGACTCGTTCAGAAGCTCACCGATGTGCCGGATCTCGCCCTTCATCAGCGCGTCCTTGGTCTCGGTGGCCAGCCTTTTGGCGTTGTCCAGCGCCGAGATCACCTGCTCTTTGCCCTGGGTGTATCCCTTCTTCTGCTCTTGGATGATGTTCCCCGAGTCGCGGGTCCTGCCAGTATAGCAAAGCAATAGGTTGTAATGGAGCTCGTTCAGGATGTCGTTCTTGATACGCAACGGCGTCACTATGACGTCGCTGCCCTTGAACTCCATGTAGTTGAAACCGCCGAAGACCGCCGCATACTGGTCCTGACGTCCGCCCTGCAATCCGAGCTCCTCACGTTCCAGCACATATGCAAGTCGGGCGATCTCATACTGGGACAGCGGGATACTCAGCCATTCAGCAGTTGCGCCAATTATCGAAACGATGACAGTAGAAGAACCGCCCAGTCCGGAGCCCGGAGGTGCCTCACAGTGGAGGAACATGTCGAAGCCCTGCTTCACGTCAAAGTGCTTCAGCACCGCCTTGATGAGGTCCAGGTTGCCGTCGTAGCGCATTAGGTTGCCGTCGGCGCGCCATTTCTCGGTCTTCCCGAAATCCAGGGATTTGATGGTGATCTCGCTGTCGTTGCGAGGCGAGATGGTGCAATAGGCATACTTATCGATCGTCGTGCTAAGAACGATCCCTCCCCGCTCCTCGCTGTAAGGTGAGACGTCGGTCCCACCGCCTGCGAAGCTAATCCTCAACGGCGCCTTGCTCCTGATGAGCACCTTCTCGGTCATAACTTCCTCGGTATCCCTTTTGATGTATTTCCACTTGCCCTTTTTTGTTATTTTTGATAAAAATCCCTGCTTATTACGAGATATGTAAATATTTTTTAAATATTGATGAATAACATTATCAAAAAAACGAATAATGTAAAAAAGTGTCCAATATATGACACCTACCAGCACTTCTCGTCGAACGTACTTTTAAATTTGATAATTGCGATTCGCAAAGTTATGTCAGATACTACGGAAAATAATCCGTCACCCGCTCAGTCACTTCAGAAAAAGAAGAAGACCCCATGGATGATCATTGCAGTGGTTGCAGTGATCATTGTGGCATTGATCGCTGTGGTCGTTTTAGGAGGATTCCTGAACACCAACAATGAGACCGACGTCCTGAAAAAGGTAAAGAACCGTGGCCAATTGATCGTGGGAACTCAGGTACCGTACAAGCCATTCGAATTCTATAATATCACATCCCAGAAATATGAGGGAATAGACATGGATATAGCCCAGAAGGTCGCGACCGCGCTGGGAGTCACCCTGGTCATAAAGCCGATGGACTTCGATCCTTTGTTTGCCGCTGTCGAGACCGGCCAGATAGATATGGCTATCTCATCCATAACCATAACGACGGAACGTGAGAAGTCAGTGAACTTCACGCATTCCTATTACTTGGCGAATCAGGCGATCCTGGTCAGGGAATCCAGCATGATCACCGACATAAACGGCCTGAACGGCACGAAGGTCGTCGCTCAACTAGGAACGACCGGCGCCTCATGGGCGGTCACAAACCTGGTCGACACTGGGCGCATAAGCTCCTCAAGTTACTCCGACTATGTTGATGTCGCCGCCGCAGCCGTGGCCGTCCAGAACGGACAGAAGGACGTTTTCGTCGTGGACACTCCGGTTGCGAATGCCTATGCCGCCGATCCGAACAACCACTTGAAGGTCGCGTTCGTCATCCAGACCAACGAGAACTATGGTATTTGCATACAGAAGAACCAGACCGACTTCCGTAACGCCCTCAACACGGTCGTAGACACCATGAAGGCCGACGGTTCTCTGCAGGCAACGATCCTGAAGTACAACTAAGCCTAGGCATGGCAAACAAACCCCTTCCCTTTCAATCCAAAAGACAAATGGAGTAAAAGAATCTCGAGGTCGTCCTATGAACCTGATCTGGTCTGTGATCCCGCAATATTTCGACTATCTGATGTCTGGGTTGCAGATGACCCTCATCATAGCGGCGCTTTCGATTTTCTTTGGATTCGCCGGGGGCCTTCTGGTCGGCATGGGAAGGATATCCAGGAACAAATTGGTCTATGGATTATCCACGATCTACGTGGAGGCCTTCAGAGGCACTCCGCTTCTAGTGCAGATCTTCCTGGTCTATTCTGGTCTCCCTTCGCTTGGAATATTTCTAGATCCGCTTACTGCAGGGTTGATAGCACTCTCCATGAACACCGCGGCGTACCAGGCGGAGATATTCAGAGGCGGCGTTCAATCAATACCGAAAGGGCAGATGGAGGCGGCCCGATCGATGGGGCTCACCTACACCCAATCGATGCTGAAAGTGATCATACCTCAGGCGCTACGTAATTCCCTCCCCTCCTACACCAACGAGTTCATAACAATGATCAAGGATTCTTCATTGGTATACTCCATCGGTGTGGTAGAATTGATACTGGCAGCGAGGAACGTTATCGGGTATACATTCCAGCCGTTCGTCGTACTGATATTCATAGCGATGCTTTACTTCTTGGTGACGTTCAGCACTTCAAGGATAATGCGATACGTGGAGAGAAGGTTCGCAACACCTGGAATGATGGGAAGTGAATGAGATGGCGAACCCAATTATTGAAACGATCGACCTTCACAAGTCCTTTGGAGATCACGAGGTCCTCAAAGGGATATCGTTGAGCATTATGGCCAACGAGTGCGTGGTCGTGATCGGACCGAGCGGAAGTGGAAAAAGCACTTTGCTCCGCTGTTTGAACCTTCTAAACGAACCGACCAGCGGGAAGGTCTTCTTTGAAGGTGTGGATGTCACCGCTGATGACACCGATATAAATGCCGTGAGGGCCCAAATGAACATGGTGTTCCAGAGTTTCAACTTGTTCATGCATTTGACCGTACGCAAGAATGTTTCATTGGCATTGCTCAAGGTCAAAGGCGTTGCGAAAGATGAAGCAGACCAATTGGCAATGGCGGCTTTGAAAAAGGTAGGGCTGGAGGAGAAAGCCGATGCCTATCCGGGTCAACTTTCCGGGGGACAGCAGCAGCGCGTTGCCATCGCTCGCTGCATCGCCATGAACCCCAAGGTCATTCTCTTCGATGAGCCCACCTCGGCCCTGGACCCGGAACTGATCGGAGAGGTCTTGGATGTGATGAAGGACTTGGCCCTGAACACCGGCATGACAATGGTGGTCGTGACCCACGAGATGGGATTCGCCAGGGAGGTGGCCGACCGTGTCATCTTCATGGATCAGGGTGTTATCGCCGAGGAAGGCCCTCCAGAAACGATATTCACAAATCCCTCGAACGAAAGGACGCGTTCTTTCCTGAGGCGGATACTGAAGGAGGGCGAGTACAGAGAACCTGTACCCCTACTCGAGCCTCCCGATGAGAACCATTAAATATACTCCTTACAATTCAATCGCCGATGCTCAGCGTTGCTCAGACTCCAGTACTTATCGTAGTGGTCGAGCAGCTGGTATTGGGTATCTGAAAAGGGAGGCTCTCTCCGAGGGTCGGTCCCTAATGATCGCTTAGAAGGTACAGCTTATGGTATCAACAATCATGCTCAAGTTCTTCGTCTCCGGCATGGTCGCAGGGGGCGAAAGGAAGAAGCCGAAACACGTAATGAACGATGACGACGGGCAGTTCTCGATGTCTTGGCTATCGACCCCGAAATATCCCAAGGGGTCGGACAACGGCAAGAGCGATGAGGGCTACTACCACCCCATCAAGAAGAATCATTCCGTGCGCAACTACGAAGTCTCATCAACATCCAGTTCGAAGAAGAAGGGGAGGAGCGAGTAAGATGCAGGTAATGTCAATGGTCGTCAACGACGAGTTCGGAGTGATGCAGCGAATACTCCAGGAGTTCACCCGGAGAAAGATCAACGTCGAAACGATTGTGGTAGGTAAGTGCGAGATACCGGGAAAGGCAAGGGTCGTGCTGACCATCGTGGACCGGGTCCAGGCCGAAAGGTCAGTGGAGGCGCTGTCGCGCCTTCACGACATCATCCAGTGCGAGCTGGTCGACGAGACCAGGCAGGAATCATATGCATTGGCTAGTAACTCCTCCGGAAAGGTAAGGCTTATCGGCAGCATCGAGGAGGTCGATTTGATGATCGAAAATGCAAAACCGGACAAGTTCATCAAAGCGGTGAACGCGATCTGATCGGCGCATCAAACCAATTACGATTTCACTAGAGGTAGGGATTCAAAATGACCAACAAATCAAAGATATGGATGGATGGAAAGCTGGTGAACTGGGAGGACGCGAACGTGCACATCTTGACGCACGGCTTGCACTACGGGGGCGGAGTGTTCGAGGGCATTCGCGTTTACAATACACCCAAGGGCAAGGCAATATTCCGGCTGCAGGACCACATGGTCCGCTTCTACAACTCAGCAAAGGTCATCTGGCTGGACATCCCGTTCTCGATCGATGAACTATGCGTTGCGTCCAAGGCGGTGGTCCGCTCCGGTGGGCCGGAGGACGATTACCTCAGGCCCCTGGCCTACTACGGCGCGAACCCAGAAGGGAAGATCGGGTTGAACCCGAC
>JBEKDM010000094.1:0-9692 GCA_050014375.1 Methanomassiliicoccales archaeon
GGATTGTACTCAAGCCCCTTCTCCTGCTTCTGCTTTCTCCACTCCGGGTCAGTGAAGGTTATCATTGCCTGGCCGATCATCTCTTCCGGAGCATAGCCCAGCATCTCTGCCATCTTGTTGTTCACGAAGACAGTGTTTGAATGATCGTCCATTAGCCAAATGCCCTCATAAGCGGTCTCTACCAGGTGGCGGTATTTTTCTTCGCTCTTCCTTAATTCCTCTTCCGCCTTCTTGCGTTCGATGGCATAGCGCATCGTTCGTGCCAACAGTGCTCCGTCGGTCCTTCCCTTTACCAGGTAATCTTGCGCACCCACTTGGATCGCGTTGAGTCCGGTGGTCTCGTCATCCAGACCGGTCAGGACGATGACCGGCACGTTGTTCTTCTTGGATAGGAATGTTCTGACCGTGTCCAGCCCGTTGCTGTCTGGAAGGTTGAGGTCAAGCAGGACGACATCGAAATGCTCTTTCGAGAGCATGCCCAGGCCTTCCCCAAGCCGTTCCGCCCGAGTGAAAGTAACGGTGGTTATATTCTGGTCCGCCAGTTGTGCCCTGATCAATCGCACATCACCTGGGTTGTCCTCGATGATCAGAGCCCGAATGGAACCCATGAAGTAATCCCTTTGCGGAAGAAGGCATTCCATGCTTTAGAACTTTTTCAAAAATTGGACTCAAATAACCCTCGTCCTGCCGAGAATCGGTTCAGACTAGCCGTGCCTGCCTAAGCCGCTCCATCGACTGTTGCAGAGAGATCGCCGTCTTGGTCTCGACAAGAACGCGGGCGTTCCTTTCCCTGGCGAACTTCAGCATACCCGGGACGTCGATCTCCCCGGACATCAGGACCTGGTGGTCGCTCTTCCCGTCGTAGTCATGCAGGTGCATGTGAGCGATGTGGTCCTTGTGCTTCATCAATACCGGGAGCTCAGCGTAAGCGACCTTGGCGTCATGCCCGGTATCCCATGTTATGCGGAAACCGTTGAGCTTGACAAGCTCCTCCAGCGCATCGGTGACGAAAGGCAATTGGAAATTGCTGGAGTTCTCGGTACAGACCGTCACCCCGTTCGATCTGCCCAGGTCGATGAGGTAGGCCATCGATTCGACCAGCGTCTCTTTGAACCGGTCCGCGTATTGTTCGAATATCCAGACACGGTGGTCCGGAAGGGTGAAATAGACACCTGGGTTGATGTGCAGGTTGAAGAGCGTGGCACCGGATTCGGCGCACCATTCCAGGGCCTGCGTGCATCTTCTGATGTGCCCCTCACGAACTGAGTCGTGGAATGATGCCAGATCGACCTCGTCATGGGCATGCAGGGTGAATTCGATGCCGTGCCTCTCGGATACTTCCCTTACTTTCTCCGCAGGCAGGTTCTCCGGGAAGCTGTAAGGCATGTTCATGTTCAGCTCGATGAAATCGAATCCCAGTCGCGTGCACAGTGCCACGTTCTCTTCCAGGCTCGAATACTCTATCAAGGCCGGCATGCCCAGGGGCTGTCCCTTTTTCGTAGACACAGGCCTGTGATTCGGGAACTTATATTAAAAAATGGGTGACCAACAAATGCATTTTGATTCCTATGATACTCTACCTAACAGGTAACCGAACGCCAATCGGTCACCCAGGTCACATCATTGATGTAATGTTGGTTCATTCCCTTCTGATCCGGACCGAACGCGCATGCGCATACAGACCTTCCGCTTTGGCCAAGCCCTCGACGATGTCACCCAGGCGTTCCAATCCCTGGCGGTCGATGATCTGGACGGTGGAGGTCTTGCAGAACATGGCCACGTTCAGGCCGGAGTACAGTTTGGCATAGCCGGCAGTGGGCAGAACATGGTTCGTGCCCGATGCATAGTCACCGCAAGCAACAGCGGTGTACGGACCCACGAATATGGAACCGGCATTGCGCACCGCGGAAAGCACTCCCATCTGGTCCCTCACCTGGATGGAAAGGTGTTCCGGGGCAATATCGTTGATGATGGTGACCGCCTGCTCCATCGAATCGGTAACGACGTAACCGGCGTTCTCCAACGATCTTTCTATGATGCCCTTTCTTTCTTCATCCGGGAGCATCTTCTCTATCTCCCTTCCGACGGCGAGCGCCAATTGGTGCGATACCGTGACCAATATGCAAGCGGCGTTGGGGTCATGCTCGGCCTGCGCCAGCACATCGGCGGCGACGAACCTCGGATCGGCCGATTCGTCCGCGATGATAGCCACTTCGCTCGGTCCGGCCGGGAAATCCATCTCCGCCTTGTCCCGCAGCAGCATTTTGGCCGCGGTCACGTAGACGTTGCCGGGACCAACGATCTTCTGCACGGGCGCAACGCTCTCCGTCCCGATCGCCATCGCGGCGATTGCCTGGGCACCGCCGATCTGATAGATCTCGTTGACACCGGCAATGTCCATCGCCACCAATGTCAACGGGTTCACCGGTGCCGGGGTACAGGCCACAACGCTCCTCACCCCCGCCACCTTGGCCGGGATCGCGCACATAAGCGCGGTGCTCGGATACGACGCCCTTCCGCCCGGAACATAGGCGCCTATGCGATCCAGGGGGGTGGTCTTGACCCCCAGAGTGATGCCCGGTTCGACCTCTTTCACCCATAGGTCGTTGGGCTTCTGTAGCTCGTGGAAGCGCCGGATGTTGGCAGCGGCGTTCCTCACCAGTTCAACGAGCTTGGCATCCACTTTGGAATATGCAGCCTCGATCTCGTTCCTGCTGACGGCCACATGCTGCAGCTTGACCCTATCGAACTGTTCGGTGAACGCGATGAGCGCCCGGTCACCGTACCTGCTCACTTCTTCTATGATGCCAGTCACTGCCGGACGTACGTCCTGGAGACCTGCCTTCCTTTTCTCCATCCACTGACCGGGCTCGAGCGCCTGCCACATAAAAGGGAGATACCTGGGCGGGTAAATCTAGGTTTTGGGCAGAGATGAGAAATTAACGTCAGTGCCCAATCCTGCTTGCTGTTATAGGATCAACCATTACCGCCGGTACCGTAAAGCTCATAGCACATCTGGAACCTGACTTTCCCTTTGCTTATTCCTTCTCGCCTTCGGTCATGATCGGCTCTTTGACATAGTACCGGCGGTCCTTGATCCCGGATTCGGACGTTGAAGGTGTCACCAGTTTGAACTGGAACGCAGGCCCAAGCTCCTTAGCCCGCGCCCACTCGCTGAGGAAGTCAGCAGCACCGCGGGCGTTCATCTCGACCGCCAGAAGTAGCATGTCCATCGACTCGTCGTCAGGAATCCTCCCCTCGATCTTCGGATCATCGATATCAAAGAACAGCATTTCCCTGGCCAGTCCGGGTATGTCCTTGCCGCTGCGGGAAAGGATGTCCTTGAACCTGGAGAAATCGATGTCCGATGGTTCCCGACCGAGCATCTTTTTGACCGACTGGAAAAGCATCTCGGATTTGCCAGCCTCGCGAAGTATCTCGTCCACCGCATCGGCGCTGGTCATTCCAGTGCTCGAGTAGTAACCGATGACCTTGACGGTCGGGTCCTTTGCGGTCACCGCCCTCTCGCAATCTTTCAGCAACCTCAGAAGCATTCCGAGCTCATTGACCGCCATCAGAAGGTGGGCATACCTTAGCCTCCTCTTGCCGGCGTACTCCGACTGGACAGACAAAGCCTTGTAAGAGTTCACATACTCGATCACATGGCCAGCCAGTTCGAGCGCCTTCAGGTGGGCGGCGTCGACCTTCAACTCGAGGTCGTCCATGACTCGGGACATTGGGCTTTGCATGGAGCGAGAGGGCATTAATCTTTTCTGAACTTCTGAACGAGGGATAATATCTGAAGAACCGGTCGTTAGGTTGCACATCCCATGATATTTCTGGCAATCGGAGGCGCTCGACCCACGCGATGTCGAAACCAGTAAGAAAGGAACGGCATGAAGATTGCCACCCAGGCGGCCGGCAACGACCGGGTCCTAATGAGCTCCCGTCGGCCATGGTCACTCCGGTAGATTGGAGAATATGTCGGTGTTGGATTGGTCCTCACTTGGCAGAAATAAAAGAGACAACATCAGATGCGCTTCTTGTACTCATTCAGGAGCGCCTCTGAGTACTCCTTCTCGGCATTTGGTGGCACGTAGTCCCGTTCCTTGATACGGTCCAGCAGCTCTCGCTTGATCTCCGTGTCATGGACCAGCTTCAACGACAAAACTTCGTTCATCACATCATCCAGGCACGATATACCGACGTCCTTTCCACCCACGCTCAACGTAGCAGTTTCGTTGACCGGGTATTCCAGCTGATCGCCGCAGCGATGGCAGTCCTTCTTTTCTGGCATTGCTCAACTCCGTTGAATGATTTGACCATGATTGTTAAAATGCTATCGGTCGTTAGCATGCCTGGATGCGAACAAAATGGTAAGTTCTGCCATCACAGTAAAGCAGCATTCATCGTTACTAAGGAATGACTCTGATAGCGCTCTATTTGAGCATGGTGGATTTGAGAATTGACGCACAAGATATTTTTCTTCATTAATGCTAACTTGTGCATTTTTTTCCATTCTGCATTCCCTATTTGAATGTTAATATTCCCATGAGGATAAGGACCACAATGGCCAGTAGTATTGCTCCAAGGAGACCGAATAGCCACCATCCTATGATGAAGGCCACTACCGAACCGAGTCCCAATGCCCCCCAGTTCATTGATATTGCCATTTTTTTTATCACCGTTGAAATTAGCGGACCTACACCCTTATTATTCTATCGCCCTGTTCCAAAAACACTCCTAATTTGCCCACGATAGTGAAATCATGACGATATGTTAATTTCCGCTTTGCCTCTGGTAAGGATTTGTAATCGTGTCCATACGATATACCACGATCGTCATGCCTAGCATTTCATTAGATAAATGGAGTTAAGGTCAAGACGGAGGCTATAGTACCCATAGATAGCTGGCGGAATTGCCGATCGCATGCTTATGACACGGGAGATCTCTATGCGGTGTCTCTTGACCATAGGATTCGGCCAAAATGCTATCGAAAACGACTTCTGGCTCACAGCAGAGGAACAATGACCGCGCTGGCATGGTGGATGTAGTCGATCGCCCCGCGCATCACGAACTCCACCGCCATCGCCGCGATCAGCAGACCGATGATCTTGGAGAAGATCTCGATCGCCTGATTGCCGATCATCTTGATGATAAGACCAGCGTTCCTGAGCAATATCCATGTGATAAGCAAAGAGAACACTCCAGCGATCAGGGTCGTTATGAGGTCGTATTTAGCCACCAGCAATATCGCGGTGGTGATGACCCCCGGGCCTGTCAATATCGGCGTGGCTATGATGACCCAGGCTACATCCGTGTCCTGGTTCTTGGTCAGGCTGAGACCAAAGATGATCTCCAGGGACATGAGGAGCAGAACGATGCCACCGGCGATCCGGAACCCGTCCAAGGTGACGCTGAAAATATCGAGCAGGTTCGTTCCCAAGACAGCGAAAATGAAGAACAGGAGCCCCGCGACCAGGACCGCCCGGTTGGCAGATGACGTTTTCTGATTCTCATCCAAATCCCGGGTCATGCAGATGAAGATGGGCAAGCTGGCGAATGGGTCGAAGATGAAAAAAAGCAGCGTAGCCGCATATAACAGCCCATCTATTTGCATCGGTCCTTAAATTCTGAAGGGCCATATAATGCTTTTTGGGAGCCACATCTGGCAAAGTATTTGACCGAGCGTTTCCAATGGTGAACCGGAGAGGTCGTCAATCGGCTGATCGCTCTGTTCGACATACAAGAAAGGGGATGATCCGAATTCCGACAGACCGTTTGAAAGACTTCATCAGGTTGCTGCGGCCCCACTTCCTCTTGGGCAGCGTGGTGTTGTTCTTGATCGGTTCTTCCTTTGCCAGAGGTGGTCGGATCGATGTCAATGTCGGGCTCATCATGGCGATCTTGACCGTGGCAATGGTCCAGTTGGCCGGTCAGCTGGCGGACGACTATTTTGACCGCGAAGGCGACCATCCGTCCCATCGCAGTCTCTTTGCCGGCGGGAGCGGCGTGATCCAGTCCGGTTCGTTCTCTGCCCGGTCCGTTCTATGGATAACGATATCGATATGCACCTTCTCTCTCCTCTTGGCCACTGCCGTGGCTGTTTTCACCGGTAGGTGGCTCTTCCTGCCGTTGATCGCCCTAGGGCTCGTAGGAGGACTGGCATACTCCGCACCGCCGGCGAGGCTGGCCTCGACTTGGTTCGGCGAGATGTATGTCGCCTTTCTGATAGGATTCATGCTTCCCCTCATGGGATCGTATTATGACAACGGCGAATTGGATGCGGGAATCGTAGTGGTGAGCCTGCCGCTGTTCCTCTTTACACTGGAATCGCTGATAGCGGTGGAGTTCCCGGACATGGAGGCAGATCGGGCATCGGGGAAGCGGAACCTCACGTTCAGGCTCGGTATCCAACGTTCCAAGTTCGTTCAGGTGTTCCTTCTCCTCACGTGCTATGTGGTTGTCGTTGCCGAAGTCTTTTTGGGTACTCTGAAAAGCGGAGCTTTGCTTCTGCTGGTCACTGCCCCTTTCTCTCTGTACACCTCATGGGAACTTATCAAGATGAAGGACTACGATTTCAAGGTGTCAAGGACCGCATCCAACGTGGCGATGACGGTAAATGGCATCACCATGGCGATCCTGCTCATAATTTGGATATTTCAATGAAAATGAGAAATGACGATGACCGCCGGACAGGTTTTGATTGCCCAGAACGGATCTTGAGTACGAGGAAAAGGAGAATTCAATTGGTCTTGCAGATGAAATAACCTGCTGACTTGTCCCTTGACTTCCGTTTGACATAGCCCTTCTTTTCCAACTCTTGCAGAGCGTTCATGCATTGGGCTTTCGGAATCTTCGACATGTTGGTGATCCCCTGGGCGTCCTTCATCTTGTCCTCGGAGACCAGACCAGCGTGGATCATTGCCTTGTATACCTTCTCGGCAGGGTCAGTTAGTCCTTCTGGCATGGGGTGACGGAATAATAGTGCCCTTATCAAGCTATCGATGGTACAATTGCTTCCAGCACCATGCCATAGCACGGCGAGCTTCGGGCAACTTTCTTCAATGACTCCGAACCGGTCGCAGGGATCACCAAGAAAGTAACAGCTCGTGGAACAAAGTACCGCCGCCCCAGTTCCGGGTCGAAATTAAAATATGGAGACGCGTTCCTAGGAGTGAGGGAACGCCATGGAAGAAAAGGGCACGCTGATAATAACCGTCAATTCCACTGACGGCAAGATCGATCAGAAGAAGAAGGTACTCCGTTCCAATCTGATCATCGAATCGCTAATAACGGCAGCGCTGTTTGTCGTTCTAGCCATCATCGCCAATTTACAAATCGAGTACGCACTGGTCATCACGGTGGGATTCATCATAGCCACGATATTTTCCTATTACCTGTTGCACGATGGCTTCTGGGCGGACATCGCACCGGTAAAGGTATATTCCAACGGAGTCGAGAACTTTTCCAGCCCGCTGCTCCAGTTGAGAGGCATCAACGGTTTCATCGACAAGTCCCGGATAGAGAGCATCGAGGTCGAGTATTACGTTTACACCGGTGAGATGACCCCGAAGAACCATGACCAGGTCATGTTCTTCAAGAACAACAAGAACGTCAGCCTGAAGCTGAAGAACGGCAAGAAGAAGCCGCTCGGGCGCCGCTTCTCCAACATCGTCGACGAAATGGTGGAAAGGATGTCCAAGACCTGGAATGTGCCAGTGAACCAGACCGAGCGTAAGTTCGGCCGGACCAAGTGAACTTTGGTCGAGAAACGACCAGTCAATTCCTTTATATCCAACCGGATGCCTATTTCGCCCCCGGTGAACTGATTTGAAGTGGCTCTGGCGTTGCAACGTCTGCGGGGATCTCCATTACGGTATGAAGGCACCGCAGGTCTGTCCGACATGCGGGGCGAGCATGGCGTTTGTCAAGGTCGACCGTGAGGAGGCTTTGAAGATCATCGGAGATCATGGTGGAAGCTTCGCCAAGGTCGATGAGATCGTCGCCGCATGGCGGGAATTTGCTGAAAATAATCCCCTGATCAAACTGAACCCGAACATGGAAGAGGTGAACACCCTTGCCGCAGGTGTGCTCGAGAATATGAAGAACCGGGGGATGAAATACTGCCCGTGCAGGATGACCACGGGAGATCTAGACAAGGACCTGGAACTGGTGTGTCCGTGCAACTTCTACCGCCAGAAGGTGTGGAAGGAGAACGGGGAATGCTGGTGCGGTCTTTATTTTAAGAGGTGATTGTTGTGTCCAACGAAGAGAAGAGATTGATCTGGTTCTATGGAAAGGAATGCCCGCATTGCCGGGCCTTAATGCCTATGGTCGAGAAATATCAGCAGGACACGAACGTAAAGATCGAACATCTCGAGGTCTGGCACAATGAAGAGAACGCCAAGCTCATGAGGTCCCATGCGGACAAGATCTCGGAGGCGTGCGGTGGGGAACTGGGCGTTCCCGCGTTCTACAATGAGAAGACCGGCAAGGCCATCTGCGGGGCGAAGATCCCGCTGGAAAAATTGAAAAAGTGGGCCGAGGAGTGAAGTCGCTCCTATGCCCGCCCGCAGAGCGCAAAGGAAGGTTCCGGGTGGCAAGCTGGTACGTGTGGATGCGGTCTGCGAGCAGGGTGTTCTTTCCAAGATCCGTATCACCGGGGACTTCTTCGTTCACCCAGAAGAGGCTTTGACGAGCATCGAGCGTGACCTTAATGCGGGCGGGTTAAGCGGCCATGAAGAGGACCTGGAACAAAGGGTGGATGCGATCATCATTGCCAGCGGGGCCAAGTTGGTCGGCTTTGGTGCGAACGATATCACTGACCTGCTGCGGGAGCTAAGATGTTGAACCAACAATGGAGAATATTGCGTTACGAAACACATCCGGCAAGTATGAACATGGCCATCGATGAGGCAATAGTGGAGATGCTCTCATTCAACGAGGCCAGTCCGACCATCAGGTTCTATGGGTGGGATCCCAGTGCGGTCTCCATCGGCTGTTTCCAGAACCTCGAGGACGAGGTCGATGTGGATCGATGCAAGGAACTGGGCATTGACATCGTGCGGAGGCGAACAGGCGGAGGCGCGGTCTACCATGACAAGGAAGGCGAGATAACCTACAGCGTCATCTGCCCGGAAACGATGATCGACAAGGATATCAACGCCGCCTACCGCCAGATCTGCGGTTGGATCATAAACGGGCTCAAGATGGTGGGCATCAGCGCAGAGTTCCGGCCGATCAACGACATCACCGTGAACGGCAAGAAGATCTCCGGGTCAGCCCAGACCAGGCGATCGGGGATATTCACGCAGCACGGTACGGTGCTATTCAGAGTCGATCCAGACGTCATGTTCTCAGTGCTGAAGGTGGATGTGGAGAAGGTCGCTTCGAAAGGAACCTCCAACCTCGCTGACCTGGTCACATCGGTGTCGAAGGAATCAACTTCTACAAAGAACGAGGTCCTGGCCGCCCTGGTCTATGCCTTCGCGGAAGGCAAGGACTGGTACCTCGGTGCCATGTCCCAGGATGAGCTGTCACGCTCTGAGGCGATCGCCCACGAGCGCTACGGCAACGATGCCTGGACCCGGTCATGCTAGAGCAGCAACAGCGCCTCGGGGTTCTCCAACCACTTCTTCAGCTCATTCATGAACTTCGCCGCCTCGGCGCCGTCCAGCGCTCGATGGTCG
>JBEKDM010000095.1:0-9619 GCA_050014375.1 Methanomassiliicoccales archaeon
ATCGGGCCGCCGCCTCTCTTGGATTTGGGTCCCCATAGATCGCCCGGCCGACGATGACGTAGTCCGCACCCATCTCTAGGGCTTTGGTCGCCGAACCGCCCTGTGCACCGACGCCGGGCGACAGAATGGACAGTGTCGGACCGATTATCTTCCTGATGACCTTGACCCTTTCCGGACGCGTTGCTGGTGCGATAACGCCGGAAGCGCCGCACTCCACCGCTATCTTCGCCAGTCGTTCTGCCGCCGGTGCCGTGAACTCCGCCCCCCCGGGATGGCTCATCTCGGTGACAACGTAGATATCCCTGCCGCCGGCGGCTTCCACGGCTGCCTTGACCGAATCGCTCCCGGTGAAGGCATGTACGATGACCCCGGAGGCCCCGCGCTTGATCGCTTCGGAAACGATGAGCCTGTTCGTGTTCGGGATGTCCGCCACCTTGAAGTCGCAGATGACCTCGGAGGAACGGGAGAGCCTGGTGATGATCTCTGGCGATGTGGACAGTACGATCGGCCAGTTGATCTTGATCGCATCCACCAGGCCACCGACGGAATCGGCCACTTCCATGGCCTTTCGCTCGTCGGTCTCGTCCAGCGCAAGAATGAGCCTCGACCTTTTACGCATTGTCTTCTCCTCGGAACGGGAAATGGTTGTTCCTTTAGAATCTTTTGCGCCTGTCAGGGAAGTTTATATTAGTCAGGTCGGCGTCCGAAGCCCGAATGGGTCAGATCAGACGTATGCAAGCGGGGTCGTGCTACACAGGCGAGCTTCCCGAAGGCTGCCTCCAATGCAGGAAGGGGGCGAAGATGGTCCTATTGGTGACTGGACGATGCCGCATGTCCTGTTACTACTGCCCTTTGTCGGAGAAGAAGAAAGGAAAGGACCTGGTGTTCGCCAACGAGCGACAGGTGTTGTCCGATACCGATGTCGTGGATGAGGCCAGGAGCATTGCCGCGGAAGGTTCGGGGATCACCGGCGGCGACCCATTGGACGTGATGGAACGGACCCTGCACTACATCGAACTGCTGAAACGGGAGTTAGGGTCCGAGCACCACATCCACCTTTACACCTCCACCATAGACCGGAAGAAGTTCCAGGCACTGGCAAATGCAGGACTGGACGAGCTCAGGATCCATCCCCAGGTGGAGACCTGGGAGCATCTCGATGAAGAAGGAATAAAAGAGGCGGTCGAAGGATTGGGCATCCCGGTCGGGTTCGAGGTGCCAGCGATCCCAGGGGAGGAAAAGGGTTTGACCTACCTGATAGATTTCGCCGACCGGATCGGCCTAGATTTCGTCAACCTGAACGAGCTGGAATTCTCCGAGACCAACGCCGATGCGCTGAAAGGGCACGGATTCGACGTGGTAGACGACGTCTCCAGCGCGGTCAGGGGAAGCGAAGCCCTGGCCAAGAAGCTGGTCAAACAGGAGCGCCTGGTCCCGGTCCATTTCTGCTCGTCGAGCTTCAAGGACGTGGTGCAGCTTCGGAATCGGATCAAACGTCGGGCCCGCAGGGTGGCAATGAAATACGATCTTGTCACCGATGAGGGGATGTTGATCAAGGGAATCATCGAGAACGCCGACCCGGAAGCGGTCGCGTCGCGCCTGCGTTCCGAGTACGATGTCCCCCTGACGATGATGAACATCGACATGGTCAGGATGAGGCTGGAAGTGGCTCCCTGGATCCTCGAGGAGCTCTATCCGGAACTGGGCCTGGAATGCTACATCATCGAGGTCTATCCAACGGCGGACCAGCTCGAGGTCGAACGGCGTCCGCTGCGCTGAGCATAGAAAAAAGTGAAGAAAATCGGTTAAAGAGGTTTGGTGCGTTCAAGCAACGCTGATGCTCTGAACGTTGTGATGCCGGTTCACGATGTCCCTGGCGATCTTCAGGTTGCGCCCGTTCTTGCCGATGGCGCGCCCCTTGACCTTCGGGTCGACCGTTACCGTCGCGTGCACGATGTTGCCGCGGTTCTCGATGACGACACCCTGAACGTTGTAGTTGTAGAACACGTTCTTGATGAACGTCTCTGGGTCGTCCGAGTACTCTACTACCTGGATGTTCTTCCCGGTGGTGTTCTTGAGCCGTATCACGTTCTCGCCGCCCTTGCCCACAGCCCGGTTGGCCTGGCCCGGGTCGACAACGAAGACCAGCTTGTCCTCGGTCTCCAGACAGTCCTTGACGTGGGTTCTGGTTACAGACTCGAACAGGGCGATGTACCTGAGCGTCTCCTCGGTGAAAGTGATCTCTGCCATATCATCCCAACGAAAGAATGTTAGAAGCGCCCTTGTCGATGATCGCTATTGCCGAAACCGAGAATGGTTTACCAGCCAGGGCACCGAGGTCCATGTTTGTACCTTCGTACACGTGGACCGGGACGCCATGGGTCTTCGACATGAGGAACTCGCTCGGGCAGTTGTTTGAAACGACCAGTAGCTTAGCCTCTCCGCTCTTCACTGCTTTCTCTGCTTGCTGTACACCGAATACCACTTTTCCGGTGGTTATTGCGGTCTTCAAAGCTCTTCCCATATCAATCATTTTTACTGCCCCCTACGATTAGGTGCATATACCAGGTTAACGGCTCCGGTGCCGAGAGTAACCGGCTGCCCTACTATAATGTTTTCTGCAACGCCGTCTAGGTGATCCACCTCTCCGGTCAACGCCGCATGCAACAAGTGCGCTGCGGTGATTTCGAACGCTGCCCTGGCCAGGACGCTAGACTTACGGCCGGAGATACCGTGACGGCCGATGGCCTTCACATCCCCGTCGTTCGTCATTAGGTCCGCGACCAGCATGATGTGCCTGATGTCGACTGTGAGGCCTTGCTCATCCAGGGTCTTGGATGCCTCGTCGATGATCGAGTTGCGCGCCGCCTCGACGCCAAGCACCTCGTAGATCTCCTGGATGGAGTTCGTCGAGGTCCTCTTTTTGTCCACCCGGTCCTTCTCCAGTACCTTCTGGAGATTGGAGCCCTCGGTGTATATGACATACTCGTCCATGGCCTTCTCTTTCCGTATGATCGCGCGGTGGATGCCCTCGATCCCCTGGATCTTGGATTCCTTGACCACATCGATGATGTTCTGCAGTTTCTTGAAGGATGGCTCCTCCGAAGAGAGGACGATCGTGTCGTCGACAAGCTCGATCTTGCCCTTCAGACCGCGTATCTTGCTCAACCTCTCATGGATCAATTCCAGGGTGAGCCCTTTTTTCTCCATCTTGCGCACGTCCGGACGGACGACGACCCTCATGTTGTTGCTGTCCGGCTCGATGGTCGCTATGTCCAGCACTTTTGTGGTCTCTATCTCCGAGGCAATGCGCCTAACCTCGTCCACATCGTTCCGGTACTTCGGCTCGATGTAGATGTTCATCATTGGCGTCGAAGGGATGCGCCTGGCATCCACGATCTCGATCAGCCTCGGGAGACCCAAGGTAACGTTGATCTCTGCGACTCCGGCGTAGTGGAAGGTACGCATGGTCATTTGGGTACCCGGTTCACCGATGGACTGGGCCGCCAATATTCCTGCGGACTCGTTCGGGTCCATCATGTGGTCGCTGTATCGTTCGCCGGCCCGCTTGAGGATCTTCTCGATCTTCGACTGCGGGACGCCGATGCCGTCGATCCGGTCGGCCAGGTCGTGGATTACCTTCTTTGAGAGCTTGATGTTGAGCTTCTTGCACGTCTCTTCGAGGTGCTTCTCGAATGTGCTAGGCTTGCGCTGCTTGTCCGGGATGCTGATGTCGAACTTCTTGGCGGTCGCTTCTGGCTCCGCGGCCTTGCGGATGGTCTTGCGCACCGGGGTGCGCTTCGACTTCTGAGCGTTCAGCTTCTCCAATACATCGACCACCTCATCCTTGGCCAGACCGGCTGCGAGCAGATCTTCCTTGGTAGCGCTCTCTACTTCTCCGATGGAGGCGAACTTGGTGGTGATCTTGTCGGCGACGTCGTCTGCTATCTTGCGGCGGCGGAGCGCGTTGATCGTGTCCTTTCGTGCCATTTACTCTTCACCCCCGCCCTCGAACTCGACTTCCTCCGACTCCTCTTCCTCTTCGGAGAGCTCCATCAGGTCCTTCTCGACCGTCCCGTACGTGCCGACCTTCTTGTCCTCAATGCGCTGAAGCAGTTCTGCCTCATCGCCGAGCACTTCCAGCAGCACGTCGTCAATATCGATCGCTTCACCACCGACACCGCGGCATGGGTCGATCCCGTCCTCTCCATACTCGAACTGGATGATGCTATCTGCAGTGTTCCGGACCGTATGGTCCTGCTTCAGCTTCAGGTCCTCCAGTGCGTTGATCAACCGGCGCTGCATGTAACCAGAACGGCTGGTACGCACGGCAGTATCGACCAGTCCTTCGCGACCTCCCATGGAGTGGAAGAAGAACTCGGTCGGGGTCAACCCGGACTTATAGGAGTTTGTAACGAATCCCTTGGCCTTCGCACCCAGGTCACCCTGGCGGAAGTGAGGCAAGGTCCTGTTCCAATATCCCCTGGACAGCCTCTCTCCTCTGACTGCCTGCTGCCCGATGCAACCGGCCATTTGGGAAAGGTTAAGCATGGACCCTCTGGCTCCGGACTTGGCCATCTGCACTGCGGCGTTCTCCAGACCGAGCTGATCTCCTGCGATCCGACCGGCTTCGTCTCTTGCGCGTCCCAGCTCCTTCATGGCCTCGACCTCCAGGGTCTCCTCCATGGACCGCCCGGGCATCTGCTCGAGCTCGCCCTTGCGGTAAGCGGTGACCAGCTGGTCGACCTTGTCCGATGCGTTCTGCAGCATGTCCTGGATCTGAAGTTGAGATTCTTTCGGGATGTCCTCGTCGTCGATCCCTGTGGAGAATCCCTTGACCATGATGGCGCCGATGGCGATCTTGGTCACGTTGTCCAGGAACTCACGTGAATAGTTTGATCCATAGTCACGCGCGATCTTGTCTAGTATCTTTCCCTTCATCGACCCGATGGCTTTCTCATCGATCGTTCCGGTAAGAAGCTTACCGTCCTTGATCCTCACGTAGGCATCGTTTTCGCACTTATCCTTCTTGCACTGCGTACACTTCTCGCAGATGGAGGACTTGAACACCACGCGCATGTCCTTGGGCAGGATGGAGGAGAAGATCATCTTCCCGGTCCAGTACTCTTTGCCGTCCTTGATCAGCGGCGGCGGAAGTTCATTGCCCTTCAGCCTGGACGTGATGAACAATGTCTCACTCTTGTTGAAGACCGGGTTGTTATGCGTGAGCATATATGTCCCGGTGATGTGGTCATGGATGGCGCCAATGACCGGCCCGCCGAACCTGGGCGACAGGATGTGCTCCTGCACCTTCATCAGGATGGTCGCTTCGGCCCGAGCCTCCTCGGACTGCAGGACGTGCATGTTCATCTCGTCGCCATCAAAATCAGCGTTGTACGGAGGGCAGACGCACAGATTCAGCCGGAAGGTCTTGCCTGGCATGACCCTGACCGTGTGCGCCATCATGGACATCCTATGCAGTGATGGTTGCCGGTTGAATAGGACGATATCGCCGTCCATCAGGTGCCTCTCGATGACAAAGTTGATCTCGACGGTCTCCGCGACGGTCTCCGCGTTCTTGTCTGTGACCCTTATCCTCCGACCATCTGGTCGGATGACATAGTTAACTCCCGGCACGTAGTATTCAAAGTGGGGCGTTGGTCCGCGCTTGACCATATCCTTCAGGATCGCCAGGTTCGAGGCGGTCACGTGGACCGGCAACGTCAGTTCCCTGGCCGCTTCCGTGGGCACTCCGACCTCGTTGATCGACAACGCCGGGTCGGGAGATATCACGGTACGCGCGGAGAAGTTGACACGCTTACCAGACAGGTTGGAACGGAACCGTCCCTCCTTGCCCTTCAGCCTCTGGACCAGTGTCTTCAACGGACGGCCGGACCGGTGCCTCGCGGGCGGTATCCCGGACGTCTGGTTGTCGAAGTAGGTGGTGATATGGTACTGCAGGAGCTCCCACAGGTCCTCGACGATAAGTTGCGGGGCACCGGCGTCACGGTTCTCCCTCAGACGCTGGTTGATCCTCAGCACATCGACGAGCTTGTGGGTCAGGTCATCCTCGGACCGGTCACCGGACTCCAGGGTGATCGAAGGCCGGACGGTAACTGGCGGCACCGGCAATGCGGTGAGCACCATCCATTCTGGACGGCACGAGGCCGGGTCGATGCCCAGCGGCACCAGGTCGGCGTCCGGGATCCTTTCTAGACGCTCGCGGACCTCCTTCGGGGTCAGCTTGTGGCCGTCCTCACGGAAGGTGGTCGGTTTGTCCAGGGTGATCTTCAGCTGCTCGGCGCTACAGTGCGGGCATACCTGCCTTGAAGCGGCGTCCTTGGCGGTGTCCTTGGACACCAGACGGACATCCATCGAGTCGCCTCCCAGCTCCTCGACCTGCTCCATGGTCTCACGGTACTCCTTGGCCTGCTCCTCCGTGAGCAACAGGCGACCGCAGGAACGGCAAGTGGATTGGAGGAGTTTCTTGATCTCCTTCATGAACCCTACGTGAACGACCGGCATGGCCAGATCGATGTTCCCGAAGTGCCCGGGACATTCATCGACCTTGTGCCCGCAGGTCTTGCACCGCAGGCCAGGTTCGATAACACCCAAGTGCGGGTCCATCAGACCCATGTCGATCGGGAACCCGTCGTCGTCGTATGTGTCGGCGGTGATGATCTTTGTGGCCGACATCTTCCTGATCTCGTCAGGAGAAAGGCAGCTGAACTTGATGGATCCTATCCTCTTTGAAACCCCTCGCATCATCGCAAGTCCTCCAATTGAAGACGCATGGCCACCCCAAGCGACAGCAGCTCGTCGAGGAGCAGCTTGAACGCATACGAGGTCTGGACCAAGTGAACGTTGGTGTTGTTGCCGCACACCGGGCAGCGCAACGAGCCGCGCCGGTCAAGCATCGCCATATGGCCGCAGTTCGGATTGCCGCAGACGTACTGGAACGTTCCATCGGACTCGTCCAGCAAACGGTCCTTGATGACCATCGCGGCGCCGTGCCCGATCAGACAGTCCCTCTCCATCTCACCGAACCTTAGACCGCCTTGCCTGGAACGACCCTCGGTCGGTTGCCTGGTAAGGATCTGGACCGGCCCCCTGGACCGGACGTGCATCTTTCCGGACACCATGTGGTGCAGCTTCTGGTAGTAGATGACGCCGATGAAGATGTCCGCTCCGATCATCTGACCAGTGAGACCGTCATACATCACCTCTCTGCCTGAGTGCATGAAGCCGTTGCGCACGAGCGCCTCACGGATGGCCTCCTCCCTTTCGCCCGAGAACGGCGTACCGTCGATGAGCCTCGACTCCATCGAACCGACCTTCCCTCCGACCATCTCCAGGATATGGGCGACGGTCATACGGGACGGGATAGCATGCGGGTTGATGACCAGGTCCGGGATGATGCCGTCCGTGGTGAACGGTAGGTCCTCGGGAGGTGCGATCAGACCGATGACCCCCTTCTGCCCGTGCCTGGATGCGAACTTGTCGCCCAGTTCCGGTATCCTCTCGTCACGGACGCGGATCTTGACCAGGCGGGAACCGTTCTCCGACTCCGTCAGCATGACCGAGTCGACCCAGCCGGTCTCTCCTGCCCGGCAGGTGATCGAGGTCTCGCGCCTCTTCTGGGGCGTGAGGAAGTCGGTCTCCTCTTCCAGGAACCTCGGAGGTGATGTCTTACCGATCAGCACGTCACCGCCGGTGACGGAGGTCTCCGGGCTGATGAGCCCATCCTCTCCCAGGTTACTGTATGACAGGTCCTGCCTTGCCCCCCGTACATCGGGCGGCGGGATCTCGAAGTGGTCCTCCTGTCCGCCAGGGTAGCGGCGCTCCTCTGCCCGGTACGTCCTCATGAACGAGGAACGGCCCAGTCCGCGCTCTACGCTGGCGCGGTTCAGGATAAGAGCGTCTTCCATGTTGTAGCCATGGTAGGATAGGATTGCGACGACGAAGTTCTGGCCAGCCGGCCTCTCGTTGAACGAGACGAACCCCATGGTCTTGGTCTGCACCATCGGTTTCTGCGGGTAATGCATGACGTGACCGCGGGTATCCGGCCTCTTGCGGTAATTGCTGGAAGCCAGTCCCAGCGACTGCTTGGACATGCCTGCTCCCATGGTGACACGTGGCGAAGAGTTGTGTTCCGGATACGGGACCAGCCCGGCGCAGACACCGAGGATGACCATCGGGTCCACTTCCATGTGGGTATGGTCCTTGTGCATCAGCAGCTTACCGGAGATGATCTGGTTGCAATGCTTGCACTTCAGATTGGCCTGCTTGTCGTTCGTTCCAGGGTTCATCCAGTCGACATCGATCGGGGATAGCGCACGGGAGCACTTATCGCATCGCTCTGGTACCTCGAAGGGATCGACACAGATGTAGGCGTCCTCTTCTTCCTCGGCGTCGATCCATTCCAGCACGCCTTCGCGTATCAGGTCGGACCACTTGCTCTTGCCCTCACGGATGTCCTCGATGTTCTTGCGGGTCAAGGCCAGCTTGCCGTCGTTGACGACCAACAGCGGCCTTCTCAGCCTGCCCTCGTCACAGTTGATGATGACCTCGTCCATCTCCTGGTCGTAGCGGATGTTGATCTCGTGCGAGAGCAAACCGCTGCGGCGACGGTGGCGCATCTCGGCGATAAGGTCCTTGGCCTTCTCCGAGACACCCTTCAGGTCACCGTTGACATAAACACGCGTGCCGGTCTTCTGCCCCTTGACCTCTTTGACGCCGAGGTCTTTCAGCAGATAGGCGACATCCTCTTCGCGGAACCCCTCCGAGACATCGATGATCAGAGCGGCGTTCTTCACCAGTCCGCAGTTCTGACCCTCTGGGGTCTCGCTCGGGCATAACCGGCCCCACTGGGTCGGGTGCAGGTCTCGAGCCTCGAAGTGAGGTTGCGACCTTGTAAGCGAAGATGTTACGCGTCTGAGGTGAGATATCGTCGACATGTTGGAGGTGCGGTCCAGCAGCTGCGACACCCCGGCCCTTCCGCCGACCCAGTTGCCGGTCGCCAATGCATGCAGCAGGCGGTGGGTCAACAGGTCCGGCCGAATCGCGCTGGCGATCCTCAGGTCCTTCTTCCTGGCATACGAGCGTTCCAGCTGGTACTTCAGGTCCTTCATCAGGTTGGTGAAAGCGACCCGGAACAGGTCCTCCATCAGGTCACCGGACAGCTTCAGCCTCTTGTTGGCGTAGTGGTCCTTGTCGTCCTCGCCACGCTTCTCCAGATAGAGTTCCAGAACCGACCTTGCTATCCTTCCTAGGAAGATCGCCTTCTTCATGCGGTCCTCCTTGGTGTCACCCAGGTGGGGCAGCAGGGACCGGTCTATGATGGACTCGACCTTCTTCAGCCGGTATTCCTTGGCCTGGCCGGTAGCGAACTTGCGCTCCAGGTAGAGGATGGCGTCGTCGGTGGTGAAGATACCGTTTGGCGGGTAGAGCTTCTTGTCCTGGCATTCCTCGATGTTAGCGTAAACGATGTTAGCCATGTCATCAGTGGAGACGACGGCGTTGTAGATCTCCTCGTCGCTCTCCATGCCCAGGGCCTTCATCAAGGCCACGAGCGGGATCTGTCCCGATGCCGCTGGTACGGTCACCATGAGCATGCCGT
>JBEKDM010000096.1:0-9492 GCA_050014375.1 Methanomassiliicoccales archaeon
GCGTTCTGTCAGCTGACCGGATCCATCGGGATTGCTCATGCAACCCTTGCTCATACGGGTGCATTCGGAGAACATTTCCAGCGCGGTCTCGGCCTGGATCTTCTCTGGAAGGTAAGGGGCCATCTCCTCGTATTCCTCGATGAATTCATTGACCTTCCTTAACGTCGGCCGTTGGTCCTCATCGTCCATGTGGTCGTCGAGATAGTCGGTGAAATGCGTCATGAAACCGAGGTACCAGTCCGCCACATCGTCTGAATCTTTCTTCCGGTCTGCCTTCATGCCCAGAGCTTTGAACGTCTTTCCGAGACATATTCTGTTCGGTAATATGATCCGTCTCCGAAGCTTGTAAGGTCATGCTACCGAATCCAACAGGTCATCTGAACCTTAGAGACCGATGAAAGCTGGGCATCGTGTTCAGAACCCTCGGGATAGTCTAATCTTAGCCTCTTTCCATCGTAAACCTGATAATCAGTATTGGCATTCCATTATTCATGCCCCGATCACAAGATGAGGACGCATTGTCCGATCAGGCACTCTCCGAGTTCTCGCTCTTCCTGGAGTTCGATGATCTGACGTCACGCTATCTCAACACGCAGAATCTCGCCTATTTCAGGACCACGAACGATTGCGTCGCCGACTTCGCGACCGAAATGTTCCGAAGAAAGACGATGCTCGAAGTGCTGCGAATGGGGACCTCATGGTTCCTGGAAACGTTGGATCTGACCGTTGCATGCGACTGGTACGTGGCGGACCGGGCCCGCTTGTCACGTCATACTGTGCTACTTGCCCTTTTCCCAGATGCCTATGATTCCCCGAACATCCGTGCAGGAGGTCCGCTGAATAGATCACTTCTTGCGGAGAGAAAGGCGATATCTGAAAAATACCCGCATCTCTACGATCCCCAAAGCTGGGGAGAGGTCGCCCCGGAAGGTATCGAGCTCCCGAACCTGAAGCAAGATCTGGAGGACCTGGAGCTGGACCAGTCAGATCTAGACGAAGACGAGTTCGACGCCCAGGCAGAAAGCATGGTGCGAATGGAGCTGCTCTTCGAGAAGGTCTGGGAGGTATATCCCAGCTACCTGGAGGAATCCCTGGCGATCCAGAACGGGATTAGCCTCGCATTCGATGAGATATCCCGGGAGGGCGTTGGCCTGCGATCCGATATCGCTGAGCTTCTTCGAACGCGGGATCCGGGAAGCGTCTCGGTGCTATACCATTTCGTGATCGAATCCTTGATCTTCCGGTTCATGCTGGAGGAGGGATTGGACGCGACCGAAAAACGAGCCGAGCCTTGGGCGAGCGTCGATGATTCCCGGGAGAGCCCCCTTAGGCCATTCTCCAGTGAAGACGTAGAGAGGTCCCTGACCCTCTTGGACGAATTGTTCAGTGACCCCGAGACCTCGGACGACCGGATGATGGTCGCGGCCCAGGCGATGGCCGACCTCAATGACACGAGCTCGTCGTGGAACATGACCAGTGCGGTCCTCGTTCGGTGCGAGGGTACCGAGTCCTGGATCGCGAATGCCCTCCAGGGGGTCATGAATCTACGCGCTTCCGGTGGGGGAATAGCTGAGAAACTTTCCCGAGAGATCCTGGCGAAGGGAGAGGAAGCGAAAGACAAGCCCCTCATCGCCGCTGGACTGATAGCGATGACATTAACGTTGCATTCGCTCGAGCGATGGAAGGAATCGGAATCGTATCACAAACGGATGATGAACGCGTTGCTATCCGGAATGGACGATCCGTTGGTCCTATTTCTCTATCCGGCCGCCGCCTGGGAGTGCCTGGATATGAACGCCAAGCAGGACGCTAGGAGGTTGGCGTCTGTTGGATTGAAGGCCATGCCAGAGGATGTATTGGACGATTTCAGAGAGGAACTACTGCAGGTCCGCCGGATGGCCGACCAGGTGGAAAGGAAGAAAAGAGGGAGTGGTGAATTCAAGTCCAAGGCGCACAAATGACGCGTGAGCTTGCTCGGGATCGGACAATATCTGAAAATCGTCTTTACTTTCAAGACGATGATCGCCTACAACCGAGAGGTGGCGGTGTTCATGCCCAGTAGGGCTTCATCACGTACTTGTACACCGAGTTCGCGGCCGTCGCTCCTTCCCCGCAGGCGACCACGATCTGCCTATACTTGCCTGGATAGATCACCGCGTCGCCGCAGGCGAACACACCCCTTCTCGACGTCCGCATCTCCGTGTCGACCTTGATCTGGTTACCTTCCAGTCCGATGTTCCACTTCTCCAGGAACTCCAGTTCCGGCGTGAGGCCGATGATGATGACGACCATGTCGACGTCCAGCCTCATTTCCTGGGCCGGTTCGCCGACGCTCAGGACCACTCCTTCCACTTTTTCCTTGCCGACGATCTCCTTGACCTCGGCGGACATGATGGTCTTGATGTTCTTGGCTACGACCCGGTCGACGATGCAACCGTCCGCCCGGAAGCAGTCCCTCCGGTGCACGATATAGACTTGAGCGACCTCCGAAGCCAACAACGCCATCTCCAGAGCACTGTTGCCGCCGCCGACGAAGAGGATGCGCTTCCCGTTCAGGTCCTTCTTCTCCGGCAGCTTGTGGAAGACGCCCTTGCCGTCGAGGCGATCCTCACCCGGGGCGCCGAGCAGCTTCGGGATGAAGAGACCGGTCCCGATGGAAAGGATGACGGTCTTGGTCTCGTACTCGCCCTTGTCGGTGACGACGACCAATCCCTCGCCCTTATCGACGATGTCCTGCACCACTTCATGCTCGTGGATATCGCAGCCCGACGCTCTCGCATGGTCCACCATGGACCATCCTAGCTCGTGGGCGTGGATCTCCGTGACACTTGGATAGTTGGCGACGATCTTCTCGGGATAGATGTTGATCAGCTGGCCGCCAGCCTCCCCAGCGTCGATGATAAGCGTCTTGAGCTTCCTCTGCATCGCGTAGACGCCTGCCGTTAGCCCGGACGGACCACCTCCCACTACCACGAGATCGTAGGCCATTTAGTCATGAATAATGGGGGGTGTTGATAACCATTTCCATTCTATTAGAGCTGGCAGTATTTATTGGAGCTTTTGATTTGTTGTTAGATACGAAAATGTCTGGTCAATCGGTTAACCATCTAGAAATGCAATTCGTGATTCCAGCCACTTTCCAGAATCCACTAGATACTAGCTCCAAACTAAAAGGTTGAAAATATACCCAGGGGACTTCACGCCACAAGTGATCCCTGGATATTCTGCTCATTTCCTTTTTATTTTGGTTTTTACTTTCTTCACTTCCTTGTCCACGGCCTTTCCTACGTCCCTGGCGCCCTTCTGAACGTCCTTGATCCCACTCCTCACTCCCTTCTGAACATCCGCGATCCCCTTGTCAACATCTCTCTTCATATCGCCTTTCATATTATTCACCCTTGGAGTGCTGGTTCTATCCAGCTGCCCCAATATCGGTTGGTATCATCTACTATAAAGGATACACCAGAAGTAATATCCAACTTCAATCGAAAGGTCGCTGTTGGAGCGCATACTGATCTCGTAAGGAATTTCAAAAAGATCATTATCCTTACCATTCCAGATAGTAATAGTCCTGCCGAGAAATTTCTCAAGATCTTCAGGGCCATTGAACAGAAATGGTCGGGTTCCGACCGACACCAATTTTGTTGGTCTAAATGTTGACGAGGCCCAAAATTTTCCAGACGAGATACAGATTAACCAGACGATCGCATTAACGATAATTGAGTGCATCATGAGGTTGAAGGAAAGAACAAAAAAAGAAAAGAAAGAGTTTCCTTCGCCGTACCTTGTTCTATAGTGGCCCTGAAAGCGTGGGAAGGAACAGGCCGATAATGGTGGCAAATATCCAGATTATTATCGCGATGATCAGCGCTTTGACCCATCCGATCTTATACAACCCTTTGAGCACCAATAGCCAGACTATCCCGGCCAAAACAGCCGCCAATAAGCCGTTCCCTATCAATAGGTAGGCCACGATGTAGACCACTGTACCTATAACGGCAGCCACCACCGCTGTGCCCAGGCCTTCCTTCTCTCCCATGAATTTGGTGACGACGTAGATGATAATCGTTGAAACCAACAACGCTATCAGAAAATAAACGATGCTCGACGTTTCGATCATAGATGTTTCGTCTGATCAATAGGTATAAACCTTAACTCCAATGGAAAATCGGGGAACATACGCTAAACACAATCCTTGAACGTCTTGGCCTGAGTCGGAGGCAAGCTTTGGATGGGAAAAAGATGAGGTCCGGGAAGAAGTGACAGGGTGAAATAGATCCACCCTGTTGGGAGACAGAAAACTAGTGTTTTCTGATCTCGGGGCCAATCACAACCCTAACACTGACACCCCTACGGCTACCAGGACCGCAGCCATTATGACCAGGATCACTATGGCAAATATTACCGCCAAGATGGCGATCGCCAATGCTCTGAGCCATCCGACATCGAACAGCATCTTGTACAGGCCAAGAAATGCCAGGAAACTGACGATCCCGGCCACGATCACAGCCACGCCCGAACTGGTGAACGTGTTCGTTACCAGGAACGTCGCTACGTAAACTACCACGAACACGATGCCGCCCAGCAGCATGCCTAGCATGGCCGCCCCCATGGTCGCTGTTCCTCCAGTGAGCACCTTTGCTGCAAGCCACAAGGGTATCGAGATGATCACCCAGCCGATGATCAGTACGATGATAGCGATTATCAATTGTATTAGATCCATAATATTGCCTTCATGGTCGTTTTGTCGACCAGATAATAGATTTGAGGCACGTCTATTAAAAGAAAGGTGTCCTGCGACATCTCATTCGTGGAATGTAGGCCTCATTTTTCCCTCCACCTGGATTTCGAAACCCCGATCCATAGGAACAGCGAGGTCAGACCGATCAGGACGACCCAATCGATGATCAGCTCCTCGGTGGACGATACCAAAGCCCCACTCAGGTTTTGGGCGATCTGCGCGGCATAGGTCGTAGGGGAAAGATACGCCAGGTAGCGGTACGGCATCGGGATGTAGGTAATGGGATAATAGACAGGTGCCAGGGTTGAGAACAGAGTCGTCAGGAGTCGGGTGAAGGCAAAGCTCTGCACGATGTCCGATGAGAGCGTGGCAAGCGCGAAACCCAGCGACACCGAGGTGATGAAGACGAACACCAGGACGATCACGATCCCGATCAACTGGACTATTGTAACTGGGACGAAGAAAAAGAACAGCGTGGAGAGGATCAATATCGCCGGCATGTAATATATCAGCTCGGAGATGGCGATACCCAGGACATAGATCGAAGCACTGGTCGGCGAGCTTACGACCATGTCCTGCAGTTTGAAATCGTTCTTTAGGTGCGATAGGTCCGCCTGCAGCGAGGTACCGCTGGAGAACATGGTCATGATCAGGCCGCCGATGATGGCTGGGCCCAATAAAGTGCCCTGACTGACGAACCATATAAGAGTGAGGAACGAGAGGGGAGCCAGCACGGTGTTGAGCAGCACCACCGGGTAGTTCTTCATCTCATAAATCGCGTTCACCAGGATGGACGCGAGGATCTGTCTTGCCGCCCTCCTCATTGTCCGTCCACCTCATCCCCGTTCAGGGTAGCACCGCCCACCACGTCGGAGAAGATGTCGTCCAGGTTGATCGGGTTGAGGGAGAACTGGGCCTTCTTCTCGATAAGCAACTTGGATAGGTGCATGGCCTCGTCCTGGGTGGTCATGATCTGCATCTGGCCATCCTTGCGGATCAGGACCTCCCCTTCCATTTCGGGCAGGTCTATGCCCTTCGGTACCTTCACACTGTACTGGTGCCTGATCTTCCGTCTGAGCTCGTCCATGCTTCCCAAGGCGAGCAGCTTTCCATCATCCAGGATACCGATCCTGTCGGCGACCGTTTCCGCTTCCTCCAGGTAATGGGTGGTCAGGAAGATGAACCGGTCCTTGCTTAGGTCAGTGATCAGGTTCCAAAGCTCCTGGCGGGAGATCGGATCAAGTCCGGTGGTGGGTTCATCAAGGAAGATGAACTCGGAACCGGAGGCGATGACCATCGCCACCAGCACCTTCCGCTTCATTCCTCCGGAGAGTGTCCGGTTCAACCTGTCCGTGACATCGCCCAATCCAACCTGGGAAAGTGCTTCCCTCGCCCTCGTCCGCGAATCGCGATAGCTGATCCCCCTCCACAGAAGATAGGAGGAGACGCTCTGGATCGGCGTCATCCACTGGACCGCCCTTCCCTCCTGGGGTACCACGGCCATCATTTCCCTTAGCTTCTTCGCGTCCGCCATGACGTCCAGGCCGTCGATAGTAGCCTTTCCATAGGTAGGTTCGAGCAACGTTGACAGAATTCGTGTGAGAGTGGTCTTGCCGGCGCCGTTCCTGCCGATCAGGGCGAAGATGCCGTTTGCTGGGATAGTAAAATTCACCGATGAAAGTGCTTGTTTCCCCGTACTGAAAACCTTGCCGATGTCGCTGCAAACGATCTCGCCAGAGTGGGTCATAGAAGATCTACCGATTTCCTTGAACTAAGTCGCCGGGTAATCAGACGAGGATACTATTTCAAAATGTTCTTTTTCATGATTAGGCGTTTGAGGTTCAATAATGCAGATCGGCAAGACATCATATGCAATGGACGAACATTTCTGTGGATCAGTGACATCACTTGAATTGAACCTCTTAACATTTCCTGAATACCTATTGAAAAGCATATAAGTTAATATATTTAATATGCTCTAATACAAAATAATGAAACAAAACATATTAGATGGCCTTCGGAGCGCATTATTGAGCCGGGGCTCATTCGATACATTTCCTGGGCCAGTCTGGAGGGCTGTCAGTTCCCTGAACACATATGGAACCAATGCCATTGAAGGGAACACGCTCACACAAGACGAAGTGGATAAGGTCATTATCGAACACGAGGGTGTCAGAAAACCGATCAATGATGTGATGGAGACCATACAACATTCATCTGCTTTCGTTCGCCTTATAGACAGGAGGTCACGAGCAATCGATCTCGTTAGCATTCTGGAGCTTCATGAGGATGTCTTCAAAGGAGTGTTATCGGACTATGGACAATGGAGACGAATAAACGTGATCGTCAGGGGGGCGTCATTCACTCCACCGAGGCCAGAGAAACTGATGGCAAGGATGGAGGATCTGATCAAAGAGTACGATCGACGCGATCTTGCCGGAGAGGACATCTTCACCCTGGGGGCTTGGTTGCATTACAATTTCGAATGCATCCACCCGTTCAGCGATGGCAACGGACGCGTTGGGAGGCTCATGTTGAACCTACATCTCCTGAAGCACAATTGGCCTCCGGTGAACGTCATGCCTGTGGACAGGAAGAGATACTTGGATGCCCTTGGACAGAGCGACAAGGGAAATCTACAGCCATTGACCGAGTACATCATGGTGATCATGGGCAGTTCGTTGTTAAACTTCCTATCTTTTGTCGGTACCGAACAGGACGAGTTGATGCCGCTGGTCGGCCTGAACAAAGAGAGCGTCTATTCGGCAAAGTACCTTTCATTGAGGGCAGGGCAAGGAGAGCTCCCGGCTGTCCGGATCAGGAACGAGTGGAACACAAGCAAGCGCGCATTGGACCTCTATGTCAGGGAACTGGGAAAAAAGTAAATGGGTAAGCATAGACCGCGATCGGATCTGTCTTCGATCCGCATGCAATTAGTTATAGGACGACTGGTCATTCCCTTTGCTGATGGCGCCGAAACCGAAGAAGGCAGCGAATTGCGAAGATGATGAAGGTGAAGAGCCGGTCTCCTGCAGCAAGTGTGGATGCACTGAATACGTGGCGGTGGCAAAACAGACCGGAAGCGGAAAGCATTATTCGGTGAAGTGCAAGAAATGCGGAACGGAGTTCAAGGAAGAGTAGAAAGGTAAGGTTGAAACAATGGTATTGTTCAGGGGTTTCATTTCTGTCGACATCGCCGAAATTGGCGAGTTCGGCAAAATCGACCGGGAGCTGCGAACCGTGGGGGGCGGGATGAGACCAGTGGCCATGGACATTATCCACATCACTCTGAAGTTCCTTGGTGAGACAGACGAGGCGGCGATCCCGAAGATCATCTCCGCCATGGAGAAGGCGGCGAAGGGGGTGGCTCCGTTCGAGATGACGCTCAAAGGTATGGGCTCCTTCCCTTCCAGGGACAATATCCGGGTGGTCTGGGTGGGAATGCAAGGAGCAGAGCCGTTGATAAGTATTGCAAAGATACTCGAGGATGAATGCGCGCGCCTCGGTTTCGAGAAAGAGGATCGGCCATTCTCACCGCACTTGACCGTAGGCAGGATGAAGGACCCAAGAGGCACTGAACAGGTGAAGGCGATTATCGAGCAGTTCAAAGACCATGACTTCGGCAGGCGTCCGGTTCGATCGATCAGACTGAAGAAGAGCGTTCTGAGCCCGAAAGGTCCTACATATACAACGGTGGCGGAAGTCGTTCTTCAGGCACCGTAGTTCTCGAACAGCGAGAACTCGGTCTGCTTTAACATGTCGCCCGGCGGGTGGTCCTTCACGAACTCGATGTTGTAGTTGCCCTCGATGAACTCGGGGTTCCTGATGACCAGCCGATGGTAGGGTATGGTGGTCTTGATGCCAGTGACCGTGAATCGGTCGAGGGCTTCCCTGGCCTTGGTGAGAACCTCAGTCCTGTCCTTTCCGTAGACAATGAGCTTGGCCAGGAGGTTGTCGAACTCGGTCGGGACGACATATCCCTCATAGGCGTGTGAGTCGATGCGTATGTTCTCCCCGGCCGGCTCCACATACTTCTCTATTCGACCGGGCGTCGGCATGAAGTTGTTGAACGGGTTCTCCGCGTTGATACGGAACTCCATGGCATGCCCCTTCGGATGGACGGAGCTCAACTCTTTCGTCACGTCCTTGTCGGTGGCAATGGAGAGCTGCATCTCCACCAGGTCCAGCCCGGTGCACGCCTCGGTGATCGGATGCTCCACCTGTATGCGGCAGTTCGCCTCCATGAAATACAAATGCCCGTCGCCCATGAGGAACTCGAACGTCCCCAGCGAGGTGTATCCAGCCCTCTTGACCGCCTCTTTGACGAGCGTGCTCATTCGCTCCCTCATCTCCTCGTTGACGGCGCAGGACGGCGTCTCCTCCAAGATCTTCTGGTGCCGCCGTTGAACGGAGCACTCCCTCTCTCCGAGGCAGTAGGCGTTGCCGCGCGAGTCGCCGACCACCTGGAACTCGATGTGCCTTCCGCGCAGGAACGCCTTCTCCATGTATATGGTAGGGTTGTTGAACGCCTTGGTGGCCTCGTTCCTTGCCGATGTGAATGCGTTTTCCATCTCCTCGTCATTATTGACGACGCGCATGCCCCTGCCGCCACCACCACCGGACGACTTCAGCATGACCGGATAGCCGATACGAATGGCCTGCTTCTTGGCGTCCTCGCTGTCCTTCAGCGGCTCGAGCACGCCCGGCATGACCGGGACGCCCACCTTGGTCATGAACGCCCTGGAGCCCAG
>JBEKDM010000097.1:0-9357 GCA_050014375.1 Methanomassiliicoccales archaeon
GTTGTCAAAATGACGAATAATGGCAATAAAATCCCTAGAAAGTTGACACTATGCTTTCAATTTTTAATAGAATCTGCCGTTTGTATCGCGGTTTTCATCGGGGAGGAAGCTTATTTTCCGCGGTGGTGGACCTGCTTCTCCCCCTCGCTATTATCCTCGAAATTGGGGATGAACTTGAACGGGTCTTTGATCAGGCTGAGGATGACGTAGGTATTCGTCTTTTTGACCCCGGGGATGGTCAGCATGCCTTTCACAACATTGCTGAACTCTTCCCTGGAACGGCACGCTACCCAGGCAATGGCATCACATTCACCGGTGACATCGAAAACAGCCACAATGTTCTTCAGGTCGGTGATCCTCCGCTCGACCTCGACCAGGTCACCTTCCACGTATATATGGACGATGGCCATGAACTCATATCCCAATCTCATATAGTCGACGTTAGCGCGGTAGCCCTTCACGATTCCCTGTTCTTCCAGGTTTTTGATCCTTTGGATCAGGGTTGTAGGGTGTATCCCTAGCCTCTTTGCTATCTGGCGATATGATCCTTGGCTAGAGGTGCAGATCTCTTCAACGATGCGCTTATCCAAATCGTCCAACATATTGCCTACCAGCCCGAATTCCGACTCGGCCGTTGCGGTGTTCAGAAATGTCTTGCTAGATATATGTCGGTTTGCATCGGCTCATTTTAATTATTTATCTAATCAATTAATTTCATTCGGCTGGAGGGCCATCGCAATGACCACCTCTGAGCACTCAATATGGATCAGATTCCAAATTCAGAGAACGTTTATCAATCGGCGTTAGTATTCTATTGGCGATGACCGTCCGTCTTTTCGAAAGCGAGCCATACCGGTCTGAGTTCGAAGCTATAGTGGAGAAAGTCGATGGCGACTGGATATTATTGGATCAGACCTGCTTCTACCCAGGGGGCGGAGGCCAGGATCCAGACATAGGGTGGATCGACGGTCTGGACGTGGTCGAGGTCAAAACAGAAAAGGACGCAATAAAGCATCATGTCCCAGGCCACAGGTTGCAACGTGGGCAATCCATTTTGGGAAAGGTAGAATGGGTTCGCCGCTACGACCTGATGAAAGGACACTCGGGGGAACACCTACTTTTCGGTTCCATCCAGAAGAAGGTTGAGGACCTGGAGTTGGTCAAGATAGCGATCACTCCAGATAAAAAAATGGTAATGGTCCGGGGCAAGATCGATTGGGAGATCATCTCAGGATGCCAAAGAACTGTCAATGACGTCATCGGGAAAGGAATAGAGAGCGAGGACATTATCGTCGGAAGGGACAGTCCTCTTCTGGAACAGGCCCGAGTCAAGCTCGACCGGATCCACGGAGATACGATCCGGATCGTCAAGTTCGGCGATTTCGACATGGCGGCATGCTCTGGAGTTCACGTCAAGAACACGAAGGAGATCGGCATGCTCCTGGTCACTAAGTTCACCTCGGCCAAGCCGGCCGGTGACTTCGAGATCGAGTTCGAGGTAGGGGATAGGGCCATCGCAAAAGGCTTGGAACTGTCCACACTGGCCTTAGAGGCCTCTAATATCCTAGGAGCCACCACCAGCACATTGCTAAGTTCACTTACGAATCAGAAGGATGAACTGGCAAGGGCTAAGAATACCCTCAGGAGGTATGCAAAGGACGCTTTCGCAAGGATCGAGCCAGTTATGATTGGTGACATGAGGGTGTACAGCGGGGTCTTCGAAGGCATTGACCGGAAGCTGCTGATGGACGCGGCGAACTCTATCGTGGAAAAAAGTTCGTCAATCTGCGCCTTTGCAGCGGAGGACGAAAAGCTAACATTGATCGTAGCTGCGAGCCCTGACCTGGGAATCGACTGCACGATGGTTTTGAACGAAGTGCTGAAATCCATTTCCGGAAAGGGCGGCGGTAGCAAGACATTCGCGACAGGCGGTGCGTGCGCCCGGGGCGAAGGCAGTCGTCTGGTCGATGAGGCGGTCAAAAAGGCATGTGCTAACAGATAGAGAGGGCTGCATCAAATCGATTATTCATCATCCAGCAAGTGCAATTGGAAGACCAATGAGGTCCGAAGCATCTTTGTAAGGATTTTATATACGCTACATAATCACTCACATGACGTCCATGATGCCAGGAATGGGCAGGGTCAACCCGCGACAGATGAAGCAGGCTATGCGCAAGATGGGCATAAGCACTGAGGAGCTAAACGACGTTCAGGAGATAATCATCCTGACCAAATCCAAGGAATACGTCTTTAAGGAGGCAGAGGTCACCATAATGACCGTCCAGGGCCAGAAGACTTTCCAGATTGTCGGAGAACCCGAAGTGAAGCCACGTTCCGCAAACGCGAAACCAGGCTCAACGGCTCCGGCAGAATCAGGCCTGCCGGAGGAGGACATCACGCTGGTGATGGAGCAGACCGGGGCCTCGAGAGAAAAGGCAATAGAGGCTCTCAAAGCCACGGACGGTCAACCCGCGGAAGCGATCTTGAAGATCATGGGAGGGTGAATTGAAATGTGCCTAGCGGTCCCAGGAAAGATACTAAGTATCGAAGGTAAGGATGCGGATGTTGATTTTGGTGGCGTCACCAGAAAGGTGAACGTATCTCTGGTAAAGGCGGACGTAGGAGAATACGTCATCATCCATGCCGGTTTCGCCATACAAGTGGTGGACCGGGAAGAGGCTGAAGAGACCATCAAGATCTGGGAAGAGATGTTGTCCGTCCAGTCTTGAGGAACATCTACATTTCTCCCCGGTACGCCGGGACAGCGATATTTTCCATCTTTTCGCATATAATCACCACGAAACCTTTATGGTTATTAGGCAGCAATGACAATCCTAAGGCTGACGGGTGAGTGGCCCAACCACGGATGGTAATGTGATGAGATCTGTATACGGCGTGAAATCTAGCGAATCAGGTTGTGGCCTGGGGGTGGACCCTATCTGCAGGGGACCAAAAGTATGCAACTTCAATTGTACCTATTGTCGATTGGGCAGGGGCGGCATGATGGTCTCAAAGCGGAGCAGGTTCGTGGCCGAACAGGATCTGGTCAATGATTTCATGGAACATATCTCCGACATGGAGGTCGATCATATAACCTTCCGAGGAACTGGTGAACCTCTCCTCGCAGAGAACCTGGGAGATATCGTCGGAGTGTTGCGCAAACTGACCGACAAGAAGATGTCCGTCGTCACCAACTGCACCCTACTGAATGAGGACGACGCCCTGGCCGAGATCCTCAAGTTCGATATCATCATAGCAAAGATCGACGCAGCCACCGAAGTGACCTTCCAGAAGGTGAACCGACCCTGCGTGGCGATACATCTGGACGATGTGATATCAGGTGCCAAGAGAGCCAGGGAGACATTCAAGGGTGAATTCCATGTCAAGACCACATTGGTCGGTCAGAACATCGCGGAAGTGAACGAGATCGCGGCGGAGATCAGAGACCTAGGCCCCAAGATCGTTTACATCGACACCCCGAACATGCCTAACACTGGCAGGTCCTTGACTAAAAAAGACCACGAGGCAATCGAGAAGGCCTTCCGTGGGATGGATTCGGTCTTAGAACCAGAAGGGTTGACCCATTAAGATCGCCCGAAACGATTTACTTTCAATTTCGTCATATATTATTATAGAGGAGTCATAACGTCATAAGTTCTTCTCAATATACTGATTGAGAAAAGGGCCATTGTATCTATTGATGTCCATTATATGATATATCGTGAGCCATGACATAAGTAGAAAACCAGGCCCAAGATGCCTTACTCCGATCAATCTATATTTTTCTGAGAATGCCATCGGACCCTCTTTGACTGAAGCCTCCCATTCGCATTTTTGTTGTCCTCTGTCATTTATTATGCTATCTTGGGGAAGAATGTGTGTTACACATTGGATTATCTCATATCGGTCAACCCTACCTTTGGTGATCATGATCAACCTATGGAGAAGGAGATCAATCATCTCGAATTACGACAACAATGAAAGAAATACACAATAATCTAGCTCGTTGATCTGAATCAACTGGACCAATGGACAATCGTCATGAAATCAATGTTCATGGTCTGGTAGATTGGTGGAGGTGGCGTGCCTCCGTTGGCTCTCTTTTTCTCTATTATTTTCTCCTCGTGCGCCAGAATACCATGGTTCCGACACATACGCTTAGGAACAACGAGATCCCGATCAATATCGGCACAGTATCCTGGGTGGTTGGTTGTCCAAGGCTCATGGTAATTATCTGCCCGGCTTTGACATTTCCAAGGGAAAAGACGTACTGATCATCTGTCTCGTTGATCTGATAGTTCCCTTGTTTGCCGTCGATCGAGACACCGATGAGGGCTGGATTCATGACCGCATCCTTGGGTATGGATATGTTCGTTGATCCGGCCTGTTCGAGGGTGAAAGTGATCCTGTTATTGGTGCTACTGAGCGAGGAATCCGACATCGTCGAGCTGGTCATGATGCTGGCCAGATTTCCGTTCTTCAACTTTAGCGAGCCGATGGTTCGATCGATGGTTATTGGAACGTGGGTCCCATCATCTGGCAGCATGACCCTTAGCCCAGTGATTCCTGCGCTGTTGGCAAGAATGGTCGAGTATTTTCCATTGGAGGAGGTAGTAAGTTGGACCGCAATGATCCAGATCCCGGTCGTACTACTGCTGCGATAGATGATCACCTTCTGACCACTTATGCCATGGCCAGACACATCGGTTACAGTACCAGAAACGGATATGCTCCTTTGGAACGGAACGATCTGCACCTTAAGCATTTCAGTACGCAATACGCGCACGGTCACCGCATCGGCCGAGGTGGAGCCAATTGCGTTGTAGGCCGTGACCTTGTAGGTATAGTTAAGCCCCGGCAAAACCGTTGTGTCCACATATCTGGCATAGCTCGATCCAACGGTGGTTGAGGTTATCGCACCGCTGGCCGACTCAGTCCGTGTGATGACAAAACGGAGCAGTGGCGTGCCGTTGCTGGTCGGTATACCCCAATTGAGTGTGACGTTCGAGTTGCCGACCGTCGCTGTCAGGTTAAATTGTGATGGGGCAGAGAGGGAGACAATGCTGGTCGTTGGGTCCGATTTGGGGCCCTCTCCTAATGCGTTGGTCGCGGCGATACAATACTGGTACGCGATCCCGCCCACCGCGGCCAGGTCGCGGTACGACAACGTCGCTGGGTCGTTCAGCGTGTCAATAAGCGTCCAGTCGGCTCCGGTGGAGCGATAGACCTTGAAGCCGGTCAGACTGATCCCTCCGTCGGATGCCGGAATGGTCCAGGAGACAAGGGCTGAGGACGAATCCGTAGTTACCGTAACGGACAATGGCTTTTCCGGTAGTATGGCTGCGACCGCGCACGATGGGCCGGCCTCTTCACTTACCCCAAGATTGTTCGAAGCGGTCACGGTGTAATAGTAAGTGGTCCCAGGAACGACCGAGGTGTCCGTGTAGGACAGGATGGAAGCGTCCAGGTCAGCGATAAGGCTGCTCGCGCCGGTGGTCGAACGCCACACATGATAGGTAAGGGCAACGAGGCCGCCATTGGACACAGGTTCCCCCCATGAGATCGATATGAGGCCATTTCCTGCGGCAGTTCCGAGGGCCGCAGGGGCGCTGGGGGCCGATCCAATGGTGCATGTCGCGGAAATGCTGCTTGCCCCTTCTCCCGCAGAATTGGCGGCAGCGACGGAGAACCAGTACTGGACGCCGTCGGTTAGGTCGCGGAGCGTCATGGACGTGGGGCTCGGACCGATCTGGGCGACGACGGACGGTGTCCCATCGGATGTCCACATGCGAATTGCGTACCCAGATATCGCGGCGCCGTTCTGCTCCGGGGCCGACCAGCTCAAGTCGGCGGTACCGACGGATCCGACCACCATTAGGTTAGTTGGGGCATTGGGTGTTAGGACATACGTCGTTTGGACTTCTGCGGAAAGCGGTCCAGCGCCATCCTGGTTCTCGGCCGATACCGAGTAGTAGTATGTCTGGCCCAGAGTGACCGATGCATCGCTATATGCAAGCACGTTCCCGAGGTGGGCGATGACTGTCCCTGAACCGGAGGTCAGCGAACGGTAAACATAATATCCCGACACGGGGGTGGAGCCGGAGGATGCTGGCGCGGACCAGCTCAGCTGAACATGGTCGGAGGCGATGGTCGGGGTGACCAGCCGCGGTGCCGAGGGCTGCTCGGAGATAGATACTGAACCGGAAGAGGAGGGACTGGAGGTACCGATCGAGCTCGTAGCAGTGACGAAGTAATAGTAAGTAGAGCCGACGGCAACAGTTGAATCGTTATAGGTGTTCTCGGCGACCGACGAGGCCAATATCGTGGCCGCGGTGAACGCGGCCGTAGCCCCGCGATAGACGACGTATCCAGTGATCTGTCTGCCGCCATTGTTCGGCGCCGACCAGCTGAGGAGGACCGAATCGTTGGTAGAAACTGCAGTGATTGTCGGTGCGGCGGGGGTGGTGGCTGGGGAATCATGAACCTCAGCGCATTGAGCCCCCTCACCCATGGCGTTCACCGCTGATATTCGATAGTAATAGACATTGCCGTTGACCAGACTTGAATCAGTGAATGTCGTCCCAGTGACGGTGGTCAGATATGCCTCGGTACCGGATGCCCCAGACCGATATACTTTGTATCCGGTGATCGGAGTATAGCCGTTGCTGGTCGGTGCCGACCAGGACAGGACCAAGGCGCGGTCGGAGATATGGGTGGTGAGCCCGATGGGCGTTCCCGGCAACGCCTTGACCAGGACGGAGACGACGTTGCTGGCGACGGAATCGCCCACGGCGTTGACCGCCTTGACCGAGTAGTAATAGGTCTGACCGGCGGTCACCTGGGTGTCGTCATAGGAGGTCGTTGCTGAACTGCTTATCTGGACCTGTCCCGCTGTGTTCGAGGTGGTCCCCCGGAACACCTTGTAGGAGGTTATCTGGCTGCCGCCGTTGGAGGCGGGGGCGGCCCAGGTCAAGGTGGACTTTCCAAGAGGTTGGCTGACCGACAGGGAAGTGGGAGCACCTGACACAGAGCTAGGGGCCGGCGCTGGAGCGGGTGTATTGTACGAGGTGAATTGGAAGTCTTTGAAGACCACCTCAATTGGTTTCCCATCGCTTGGTGCTCCGGAGAACTGCCACAGGTTGGTGAGTGCGTGCACTCCGGTAGCATCTCGAGCCACGTTCGACGTGAAGCTTCCCACGGTGGTGTTGCCTTCTATTGTGGTGAATGAAATCTTAGTGGGAGTCCAGGTTGTCGTGAACGTGGTAGCCAGCGTTGTTGTCGGAAGCTCGAATACCTTCTGCGTCACTCCTGCCTGTACAGGGTCCGGCTGCACGGTATACGCGAAATTGGGGCTGTTGGCGTCGCCCCACCTGGAAATTTCCTGGTCCACCTCATGCGAGTCGTCCAGATAGGGGAACAATCCCAGGACGATGTTCTTGTCTATGTTTTTGACACCGTCGGTGACCCAGGTGTAGGTACCATATCCGGTGACATCTCGGGAAACTATCTCGACGTCCTTCCATGATCCGCTGGCGGTTGAGAGCTTCAGGTGAAGATAACCGTTGGAATCCACCCAGACCTGCTGGGCTATGTTCACAAAGTTACCGTATCCGCTGACGTCCCAAGTCCTCCCCGCAAAAGTTATGCTGGAGATCGTGGTCGTAGATGAACTGGCTGCTGTCACATTAACCGGGAGAAAAGTGAGTGGTAGCAGTATACCGGGAAGTATTAGTGCAATTATAATCAGGAATGTGTGAGCACTTATCTTCTTCCGGTTCATAGCAATTAGACGGCGTCAAGTGCCAAATAAAGGGGATTATCTGAGAATCACTAATGATTCTGAGAATCACTAATGATATTAGTTAATGCTCGTATTCATACATTCGTAAATGAATACTCGATCTATTTCATGACATTTGAACCGACTGGCCGGATAGAATCCAGGGAGATGAGTGAGCAGTTCGATTGCGGGACTATACTCAAAGAGGGCAACTTCACGATTGATTGTCATTGTCCGATATCTTGTATCCTCGGAATCGTTGGGGGATGGAAGCAGCTTATCATTATCATAGTACAGATAGCAGCCTCGACAAAGCCCCATTAATATACTAGGGCAGAAAGGGGTCAGGACGGCTTGATTTGAGCGTTCGTGTTGGAGCTAGAGTTGGATAAGAAAAAACGGGGAATGGGAAGCGATATGCTTGCCCACCCCATCTGAAAAGAGCCCCTGGGGCATTTCCTTCTCAGTCATTGGTATGTTCCTCGTTTCGTCCTTGGCAAGGAAACAACGACCGACCGATGTCGCCTATCATCTCAGAGCTGAGCGACCTTCATGATCAGCTCCACCGATGATATCCATGGCTCGTCGAGACCCATGTGGAAGTTCCCAATGACCCCGCGATCAGGACGGAGACGACTTTGCTAGCAGTCGAGTCACCCACGCTGTTGACAGCCTTGACCGAGTAATAGTAGGTCTGGCCGGCGGTCACCTGGGTATCACTATAGGAGGTCGTCGTCGTACTGCCTATCTGGACCTGCCCAGCTATGTTCGAGGTGGTCCCCCGGAACACCTTGTAGGAGGTTATCTGGCTACCGCCGTTGGAGGCGGGAGCGGCCCAGGTCAGGGTCGTCTTTCCGAGCGATTGGCTAACAGCCACGGACGTGGGCGTGCCCGGCACAGAGCTGGGGGTCGGCGTCGCAGTTGATGTTGGAGTTGATGTGGATGCTCCGACCGGGGTGAATTGGAAGTCCTTGAAGACCACCTCAACCGGGTTCCCATCGCTCGGTGCTCCGGAGAATTGCCACAGGTTGATGAGTGCATGCACTCCAGTTGCATCCCTGGCCACATTCGAAGTGAAGCTTCCAACCGTGGTGCTGCCCTCCATCGTGGAGAACATGATCTTGGATGACGTCCAGGTTGTCGTGAACGTGGTCGCCAATGTTGTTGTCGGAAGCTCGAATATCTGCTGTGTCACTCCGGCCTTGACCGGATCCGGCTGCACGGTATACGCGAAATTAGGGCTGTTTGCATCGCCCCACCTGGATATTTCCTGGTCCACCTCATGTGAGTTGTCCAGATAGGGGAACATTCCCAGGACGATGTTCTTGTCTATGTTTTTGACACCGTCGGTGACCCAGGTGTAGGTACCATATCCGGTGACATCTCGGGAAACTATCTCGACGTCCTTCCATGATCCGCTATCTTTCGAGAGCTTCATATGCAGATAACCGTTGGAATCCACCCAGACCTGCTGGGCTATGTTCACAAAGTTACCGTATCCGCTGACGTCCCACATCCTCCCCGCAAATGTTATCGTGGAGATCGTGGTGGTCGTCGTAGTGGCTGTCATGGCGTTC
>JBEKDM010000098.1:0-9331 GCA_050014375.1 Methanomassiliicoccales archaeon
CGACACAGATCACTGCGGTCTCCATGACCTTGGCTGATGTGAACAACGGAGGGCTGGTCGTGGACCAGTACTTTTCTGCGGGCGCCTTGAGCGAGGCCATTGTGACGATTGCGGCCATAGCGCTGCTAGTAGTTGCCATCCTCGTCCTGGTGCTCGTGATCCGCAGGAAGAAGAGCCCGCCGGGAACCCAGACGAAGGCCAAGGAAACCAAGGCCGAGATCCCGCCGAAGCAAAATGCCGAGGGGTTGAAGAAGAAATGATATCATCCGGCTAACGTAGCTTCAGCGTGCCCCCTTCGGTTTTTTCTATATGGCTTAAATGAATTTTTTTGATTTTTATATATTATGAACACCTCATATTTAAATAGCCTGAACTTCTCTATTTCCTTGGGCGTTCACCATGAAGTTCGTTATCGTCTATGACTCGGTCTCGAAGACAAGGATGACCGAGAAGGTCGCCGTCATCATCCAGGACGGGCTCAAGGAGAAAGGGATCGAGGCGGAAGCCTTGCACGTTAACCATGCCGACGGGATCAAGATCGAGGACTATGATTGTCTGATAATCGGCTCGCCGACGATGGGATGGAGACCCACCAAGGATACCGTGAAGTTCCTGGACGGACTAAAAGGGAAGAATATTTCCGGTAAATTCGCCGCATCCTTCGACACACAGATGAAGTCGTTCATGAGCGGCAACGCGAACAAGGCTATGGAGGACAAGCTCAAGGAGCTCGGCTTCAAGATCGTCAAGCCTCCGCTCCTTGCCTATGTGCACGGCGGGAAGGACAAATACCAGCTGAGGGACGGGGAATCTGAGAAAGCAAAGGAATGGGCAATAGGTCTGATCGACACGATCGGCAAGAAATAATCGGGGACATCGAAGCCACCGGACGTTTCGTCATACCTTGATATTCGTATTTCCACGGTGAGATATCATCTCATCGAGTTTATCTCCAACAATTAATAAGGTACGATCCGATGCTGAAAATGAAATGGCGTCGATCAAAGTCCTCTACGTCGACGACGAGCCGAACCTGCGTGACATTGTCAAAATATTCCTAGAGCAATCCGGAGAGATCAAGCTCGAAGCCGTTCCTTCGGTCTTGGAGGCGGAACAGGCACTCCTGGTCGACCGATATGACGCAATCATATCCGATTATCAGATGCCGGAGATGACTGGCATAGAATTCTTGAAAAGGCTTCGTTCTAAGAACAACAACATCCCTTTCATCCTCTTCACCGGCCGTGGCAGGGAAGAGGTCGTCATCGAGGCCCTGAACTCCGGGGCAGACTTCTACATGCAAAAGAGCGGATCGCCCCAAGCGCAATTCGCTGAACTGGAACACTATATCATGCAAGGGGTCAAAAAGAACCGGACCGAAATAGCCAAACTGGAGAGCGAGGAACATTTTCGCATCCTCGTGGAGAACTCGTTCGAAGGGATCGCCGTCCATATCGACGGTAAACTGGTAGAAACGAACAACGCCCTAAGCGGGATCACCGGCTATCCTAAAGATGAACTGATCGGCAAAAGTATCAGCGATCTGTTAACGCCCGAATCCTGGAAAGAAATGAGGGAGAAGCTTATGCTTCCCTTCGCCAAACCGTATGATGTTCAAGTGGTAAGGAAGGACGGCCAGATCATATCTGCCCAAACCCGCGGGAAAAACCTGATCTGGAACGGGCAGCACGCCAGATTGGGAACGATCTTCGAAATAACCGACCGTAAGAAGATGGAAGAGAAACTTCAGAACAGCGAAAAGAAGTATCGAACCATCATCGAGACCTCTCCGGACATTATATGGGAGATCGATCGGACCGGGAACTTCACCTATATCAGTCCCAGAATCATCGATGTCCTTGGATATTCTCAAGAGGAAATGATCGGCCGGCCGATCTTCTCCCTGACCACGACGAGATCGACTCAACAAGCGAGAGAACATTTTTGCGCTCATATGAAGACCCCGGAGAACTTCGATACGTTCGAGGTTTCTGTGAATCATAAGAACGGCACCTTGAGCACGATCGAATTAAGCTTGGGCCCCTTCCTGGATGAAGAAGGGCACCTGGTCGGTTTCCGGGGAAATGCCCGGGACGTGACGGAACGGACGCGGGCTGAGAAAGCGTTGAAGAAGAGCGAACAGCGGTTCAAGAACCTGTTCGACGCGTCCCCACTAGGCATCAAGCTGTATGACAAGGATGGTCTTCTGGTCGACACGAATCCCGCCGGTATCTCATTCTTAGAACATACGGATGTGGAGAACATCGTCGGGACCAACCTTTTTAACGATCCGAACATCAACCAGGAGAACAGATCGAGCCTGCGACAAGGCAGACTGGTCCAATTCGAATTGTTCAACAACTCCAAAAAGAACCTGGAGCGTATTTCAGGTCCAGCGGTTAAGAATGAGATCGCCAGGCTCGATGTCACAGTCATTCCCCTTTTCGATGAGACGACGTCTCTGAATGGATACGAGATGCAGATCAGGAATACCAGTGAAAGCCCCCTCATGATGGAACAAGAGAAGGAGACCAGTGCGTTACTTTCTGCGATACTGGAAAGCTCACCCGATGTGATCGTCTTCGCCCTGGACAACGAGTATCGATACACGGCGTTCAACAAAATGCATCAAGACACTATGAAGGTGATATGGGGAAAGGAGATATCCATAGGAACGAGCATGCTGGATATCATCGGGACGGAGGAGGACCGGCAAAAAGCCAGAGCGAACTTTGACCGGGCCCTTTCCGGAAAGAGCTTCACGCTCACCGAGGAGTACGGTGATGAGGCATTAAAGCGTCTGACCTGGCAGGACTACTACGCTCCGATAATGGCCGATGACCGGGAGATCATCGGGATGACCTGTTATTGTCTGAACGTGACCGAACGGGAACGGGCGAAGTACGAGCTGCAGGATGCCAATAACAAGCTCCGGATCATATCCAGCATCACCAGGCACGACATGCTCAATAAGCTGACAGTCCTGCACGGATATCTGGAGCTGGAGATGCGAAAGGCCGTCGACAAGAGGTCTCTAGACCATTTCGGGAAGATGGTCCAGATCGCCCAGAACCTGGAGAACCAGATCAATTTCACCAAGGAATACCAGGACATCGGATCATTGAGACCAGCCTGGCAGTCGCTGAACGACGTCTGCTTGCAGGCACGGGAGCAACTGGACCATGGCCAGGTCGATGTACTGCTCGAACTGGACGGGCTAGAGCTGTTGGCCGACCCCATGCTGAAGAAGGTGTTCTACAACCTGATGGACAACTCCATGAAGCATGGCCATCACGTTAGAACGATAAAGATAGGTAAGGAGATCGCGGACGGCGGCATGCGGATCGTCTATCAGGACGATGGGATCGGGATCGCCGCCAAGGATAAGGAAAAACTGTTCATCGAAGGATCGAGCAAGAACCACGGGTTGGGATTGTTCCTGGCCAAGGAGATCCTCAAGATCACCGACATAACCATTCAGGAGACCGGCGAGCCCGGAAAAGGGGCCCGTTTCGAAATGAAGGTCCCAACGGGGAAGTATAGATTCGGGGACTAGAAGTTCGACCTGTCTGGAGCCAGTTTCGATTGCCAAATAATAAGTCCGCAATGGTCTAAAGTCCCTGACCTTCAACAATGTCGAAGGTCGGGGACGAAGATCGTGGCCGACGTTTCGCAAGTACGTCGACGAGGCGGTCTGGTGGCCAACAACCCGGTGAACCGATGAACCAGAGAGGCTAACGGTTTCTTTGTCAGAACATTTTCCCATTTATCCATGCTCCGATGCCCGAAAAACCGCTGTTCTGTGGGGGTAACGTTATCAAACCGGTGTTCAACTGCAATAACTACATCAAATGTCAACGACCGAGCATGATGAGAATATGGGAAGGCCCGTTCGAGTAATGGCCATCGAGGACAACCCCGGCGACCTGGCACTGGTCAAGAATTATCTAAAAGGTCCGATACTAAGGCAATACCAGATAGGTAGCGCGGACAGGGTGTCATCAGCTTTAGGCATGCTCGGGATCGGCGCCTTCGACGTGGTCCTGCTGGACCTGGACCTACCGGACAGTCAGGGTCTCGAAACCTTCACGAAGATTCATGGAAAGTTCCCCCAGGTCCCCATCGTCGTTCTCACCGGTTTCATGGATGAGGCGACGGCCGCCCGGGCCATAAATGAGGGCGCGCAGGACTACCTGTTCAAGAACGATCTTACCTCTAGCAGCCTGGGCCACGCCATCACCTTCGCCATCGAACGGAAACGTATAGAACGTGAGCTCATGGAGGAGAAGGGACGGGCCGAACTGTACCTGGACCTGCTCACTCACGACATCAACAATTACATCACCGCGGCCATGGGGTATCTGCAGCTGGCGGAGATGCGGTTGCAGCTCGAGGAAAAGGACAAGAAGTTCATCAACGTGCCCATCCGGGAACTGCGGAACAGCGCCGAGCTGATCGCCAACGTGCGCAACATCCAGATGCTGGAGACAGGCCGGAACAGAGGCCAAATGGTGGACATCTGTCATATGCTGGAAGAGATCAAGGGGGAGTATGAGCACCCTCCGGGGAGGGAAGTGAACATAACTCTCGTGGAAGATGGGTGCTGCTCCAACCAGGTGTCAAGCCTGCTGAAGGACGCGATCGGGAACCTGGTCAGCAACGCCATCAAGCACTCATCGGGACCGCTGACCGTCAGCATCATGTTGAAATCGGTGTCCCAGAGCGGAGCGAACTATCTCAACGTGAGCGTAGAGGATAACGGGCCAGGGATACCGGACGAGATGAAGGAGTTGGTCTTTGACCGTTCGACGCGCGGAACGACAAAGGTGACCGGCCATGGCCTGGGTCTTTACCTGGTCAAGCGGCTGGTCGAGGACCAGGGTGGGAAGGTCTGGGTCGAGGACCGGGTCCCCGGAGATCGTACCAAGGGGGCGAGGTTCGTCATAATGCTGCCGGCGGTTCAGGCCATGACTCAGAAAGACAAGGGTCTGGATGCAGAAGCGCCTCGAAGTCATTCTTAGGTTTTCCATTACCGGATACATTATCATACTCTCGACCTCAATATAACATCGCATGGAGAAGAGGATCGTTGGGTCGTTGCTGTACATCCTGTTGTTCCCGTGCTGATCATCGTTCTCTCCGGCGACCTGACCTGGCCGGAGGGCTGGACATTTAGTGTCTGGTTCATCCTTCTCTGCTATTCGATGATCATCTACCTTTACCGGAAGGACCCATCATTGCTTGAGGAGCGGTTCAAGAAGCCCGGGACGGGGAACGAGGAAGGATGGGACAAGTATGTCGTCGCCGGTCTGGTGGTCGGTTTCATCGTATGTGTCGTCATCATGGACCTCAACATTCCCGGGGGTTTGGGGGGCAGGGAGACAATAAGGAAGCTCCAGGAAAGATACACCAAGATTAACGCCATCGTCTCCAGCGGATATTCCAATGATCCAATAACCGCGAACTACGTCAGTTATGGCTTCAAGGGAGTGCTGCCGAAACCATATACCATGAAGCAATTGGAAGAGGCCATCCAGAAGGCGATGGTCTAATTCTGAACGCCAGGGACCCGAATTGCTCAATAGAGGGATGGCTGAGAACACTCAGCATATATTGACGTCACTCTCCGAAGGCGGCCATCTGCTGATCGGAGGAAAAAACCTTTCTCGATACTTTGCTGGAAGAATATGAACAATTAATACCACATTAAAATATATTTATATTATTATAACAGGCTCAAATATTCGTATATGCTAAATACTCCCTGATGGTAAATTATTCTCGCATCAGGTGAGCTATGTGGTTGTGGTGAAGAAGGTAAAGGGGGAATTCCTTTCCGCATTGAGAGCGGAAGGGGTCATTCCATCAAAGGGCATAGAAAGGCTTGAGCAGCTCATGTCCAACATCGATACTTTTTCTGAAGTTGAATTCGACAAGCTTCTCAATGAGATGGTAAAAGATGAAAGTTAAGAACATGACCATTTCCGGGGTAAGGGGCGTCCCCTCGTTGCAACTGAACTTCGAAGGAAAGAATGTGCTCATCTATGGAGAGAATGGGACCGGCAAGAGCTCGATAATCGACGCCATAGAGTTCTTCTTCACCGGGACCGTATCCCGTTTCAAAGGCATCCAGGCAATATCGTTCAACGCCCATTTTCCGCATGTGGACTATAAGCTGGAGGATATGAAAGTGGAGGCATCGATCAACCCTGGAGGTCGTACCCTGATCAGGACGGTCTCTGATGTTCCCCACCTTCCCAATGAGCTTGAGGAAGAATTTTCCATGATGGCCGACGGGACGTTCATACTGAGAAGGACACAGATATTGAGCTTCATAACCAGCAAGCCCTCCGAAAGATACCAGGTCATCGCCGCCATGCTGGGGATACAGGTGCTGGAAACCGTTGAAGCGGAAATGGTCAAGGTAATTAAAAAACTGGAAGCGGAAAAGGCGGACAATAAGAGCAAAATAACCTCCTCTCTGAAAGAGATACAAACAGAGCTGGGAAGCAGCATAAAAGATCTTGACCAAATGATCGTTCCTTTGAACGACCGATTGACCATTGTCGGGCTTCCAACGGTAAGTTCGATCGGAGAGATCGACTCATATACAAGCAAACCGGAACTGGGCTTCTATGATCTCTCCATAAGGGAGAAGGTCGAAAAGATCAGTCTGGCATTTGCTCTATTACCCGATGTGTTCCTTTCCAAGGATATCTCGAACCGGCTTCACATCATCGAAGAATATGTCAGATCGCATAGGAGCGAGGAACGTCAAGGTAACAATAACGTTCTGAACCTTTTCGAGTCTGGTAAGCGATCGCTTGCTCAAACGGAAAATGGGGTATGTCCTCTATGCCAACAGGACATTGATACTCCTCAATTATTGGGCGACATCGATGACCGCCTGAGGTCACTGAAGCAGTTCAAGGAAGAATCAGAAAAGGTCGACCTCGTTGTCTCCGGATTGGTGGAAGAGATCAAAGCTGCCATCTCCGAAATGGAGAAGGCCATGATGGTGGTGCGCGACTATCCCGCCCTGCACGAGCTTGAAGGGGATCTGAACCTCAACCTGGCCTCATTTGAGAAGGTCATCGAAGAACTGGGCCGGACACAGACCCGGGTCGAGCTCATGGACCGTGTTCTCTTCGAGCATAACATCGACGAGGCCAATGGCACACTGAGCAAGGTACATGAATTTGGAAAAATGGAAGTGGACAAGATCGCTCCCAGCACGGAGGAGAATGAGAGGCTGAAGACGCTGATAGCCATGGAAAGGATCAGATCGGCGAAGAACAGCGTTCTCCAACTGGAATCCGAGGCGTCAACAATAGAGAAGAAACTGAACTATGCCGATAAGATCCACGAGACATTCTCGGAGGTAAGGAAAAGGAACCTCCAGAACCTGTTCGATGACATTATCGTCGATGTCGGAAGATTCTACAAGGCCCTCCACCCGGAGGATGATATCTGCGACATCAAATTGTCGATAATCCCCGAAAGAAGGGGAAGCGCGGAACTTACCGTCACTTGCTTTGCAAAAGGCAACGAAGATCCCCGGGCCTACCTGAGCGAAGGCCATCTGGACTCCCTCGGCCTATGCATCTTCCTGGCGTTCATCAAGCGTCTGGACCTGAAATGCCCCTTGGTCGCATTGGACGACGTCGTAACGACCGTGGATTCCGGCCACCGGGAAAGGATATGCGAACTCCTGTATTCCGAGTTCGGGGACGCCCAGATAGTGATAACGACCCATGACGGCGTATGGTTCGAGCAACTTCTCAGCTATCAGAGGGCATCGAACGTTCCCTCCACGAACCTGGAGATAATCTCCTGGACTCCCAAGGGCGGCCCGATAATCAGGAGCAAGAAATCATGCTGGGAAACCATCCAGGACAAGATCTCCGACGGAGACAGGTGCGGGGCAGGCAACGAGGGGAGGAGGTACCTGGAGATAGTACTGGAAGAACTGTGTCTCATGGTGAAGGCCAACGTTCAGTTCAAAGGCGGCTCGTATCGGTTCACGGCCGGGGACCTGTTCATCGCGTTCCGCAAACGGGCCAAGGATACCATCGTTGAACAAGAGTATGAAGAAGCAGTCCTGCCATTGATCCAGAATCTGGACAGGACCAGGTATATGGGCAATCTCTTGTCGCACAACAATGAGGGCGCCTATGATGTCTCCATGGAAGAAGTGAGAAGCTTCTGCAATTCGGTAAATGAGCTGGACAAGTTGTTCCTCTGCCCAGAATGCAGTAGGAGAATGCAATATTTCGACAGGGACCGGATCATCACCTGTTCCAACCCGAAATGCGCGCATCTGGCAAAGATCAACACCAAATGACATTGGCTACCGGGGCAAATCGTGGTTTGTCCGGTTCTGACGAAGGGCAAAAGGAAATGATAAAAATCTGAAAGTAACCCCTGGCACATGATGCCATTCAATAATATTAATAATCAGGATTCATTATTTAATAATGAAAAACATTCTACAATAGGAACCTTTATACAGTCAAGATTCTAACTCTTTCTTGGGAAGTAATTGAGCGAGAAGAACGAATCATTTATGCACCTTGACGTCGGCCCTTACATTGGCCAATGGGTCTGCGTGTATGATAAGAAAGTGGTCTCTCACTCTAGGTCGTACAATGAGGCCTACCTGGAAGCGAAAAAGGTTTGTGGTGACAGAGAACCTTTCGTCGCCTTGGTGCCGTCGGACCATGCGATCATCCTATGATCTATGATCTGTGCCCCTGAGGGGCTGGCACACAATCGTTATTATTCCTCATCCCATTCCATATTCGTGGACGAGATCGACATCGCCATCGGCCGCAGCCTGATGCTGAACTCAAGGATGTCCTATTCGGAGCTGGGTAAGACCCTAGGCCTCACGCCCCAGGTGGTCCATCATCGAGTCCAGGAGCTAATGGACGCAGGTATCATCACACACCCCGGGACGTACATCAGCGAGCGCTACCACGGCAACATGTGGGTCGTGGTCTACGGATGGTCCAGAGCTCCGTCCATGGACCAGCTGGCGGCCAATCTGGAGAAGGACCGCAGCGTGGCCGTCATCTTCGTCGCCAGCGGCAACTTCGTCTACGTGCATGGCATGGTCAAGGATGCCACCGATATGGCCCGATTCGTCTCCTTCGTTCAGAAGGAGGCAATAATGCATGAGTTGCAGGTCGGGATCCTGCCGACTCCACCTCTGGCGCCAAAGGAGGCATTGTCGAAGCTCGACCTTCGCATCATCAAGGCCCTCGAGTCGGACGCCCGCCGCCCCATCTCCGAGGTCGCCGATGATATCGGCGTCACCGTCAAGACCGCC
>JBEKDM010000099.1:0-9031 GCA_050014375.1 Methanomassiliicoccales archaeon
CAGCGGCCGATACGGTTCTTAAAGGCGTACCACTAACAGCCTACGAGGACAAGTGGAAGAGAGAGATCAATAAGCCTCTGCGCTCCGCGGTCCACACGAAGTGGCTGGCCGACACCTGCTTCGGTAGCCGATGGAGATTGGATATGGCCATGGGCCTTCTAGGTCAGAGACGCATTAACAAGCTCATACGATGCAAGCCAGTCCTTCCGTAGTGTGATGAAATGGACAACGAAAGACCAGGTGATGGGTCGGCCGGAACAATTTCCAGTGTTGCTTCGCTCCTTTTTCCCGGGGAATCGGTGGTCCAGATATGGAAGGGATATCATCCCTCCCATGAGTCGACAAGGACCTCCATCGGTACCAGGGTGTTACGGGGCGAGAGGAACGTGGGCGCACCGGAGCCGGCACTATTGGTGCTGACGGACCAGCGAATACTGGTGCTGGACCTTAAGGGTGTCTTCAGGAGGAAGTACGTCCTTTCGGAATCGGCACCCCTCGAGAATATAAGCCAGGTGGAGGTGATTGGCACATACCGGACCGATGTCCGGATCAAGGGGGAATGGGGCTACTATTCCTTCGTCGAGTTCAACCGGCCGATCAGGGTGAACCGCACATCACTGGAGGAGAGCGGGAACGAGGACCCTCTGGGGGCTAAGGAGCTCATCATGACCGGTTCACAGAAGGCCAAGGTCATGGCTAAGAAATAGGCCCGGAAATGTTCTATTTGCTTCTTCTCTTGCCCTTCATCAATCCCAGGACGGCTCGCGGTAAGCTACGCACCACGCCCTTGGACGCCCATTCCAGGTCGGTCTTCTGACAGATGGTCGATTCCATCAGTTCCTCGGTCTCGACCTTCAATGACCGGAACGCGTCTTGGCGGTCCTTCTCGTTGGTCATCTTTACGATGCCGTCGATGCGCACCATCATCTTCCGGGCGTTCTCAGATCGCACCAGGCGGAGTTCGAGCTCCTCCTTGCTGATCTGGTCGCACTCGAACCGGACATTGTTCAAAATGTCGGCCGCGTCGTACGAGGCATCAGCGATCTGGTCCCGGTCCATCCATTCAGTCTCATAGGAGAGCACATATTTCCATGATGGAGAGAGCAGCCTGGTACGATGTTCTTCAAGCGTCCGCGCCAAGGTCTTGTATCCATATTTGGAGGGGTTCTCGAAGATGATGCTGCCCGGGTCCAGGAATGGCGCCAACGGCGAGGTGAACACGAATAGTCTCTCGTCGTTCCCCACCATCTCATACATCTTGCGGGAGTACTCGGCGCTGGCCAATGCGGACTCCTTGGTCTGCTGGGGCAGTCCGATCATGAAGAACAGGTCGAACCTTTCCGCGCCATGGTCAAGCGCGCTCTTCACAGAGCGTTCCATGCTAGGGGTATCGAACCGCCTGCCCAGGGCGTTACGCACCCTCTCGTCATGCGAATCCGGAGAGAACTCCACCGAGTACGATTCCAGCGAGTCTTGCGCCATCGCGAAGAACTCGTCGTTGGCTGGAGTGAACGTTTCCAGTATGAGCTGGTTCCTGATGCCCAGCCTCTTGGCCTCCTTGAAGAAGCGTTCGGCATAGCCTTTGCCGTTCTGGCGCAGGTCGCCGACCACGAAGGTGGGCGCCTTCAGGTATTGCTGGATGTTGTCGATGTCCCCTGCGACCTTCTCCGGCGACCGGTACGCCGGACGTTCCCTTCCAAGGAAACCTTTCATCGCCGAACAGGAGCCGCCGCAGACCGCACACTGGACCGAGCATCCCCTGACCGTGAACACGGCCGTCAGCGGGTAGCGGTCCCAGTCCTTGAACGGTTTGAAACCTTCCAGGTCCCGGTGTTTGATGACCGACTTGACGATCCAACCATAATCGACGTCCAGGTGGTCCAAGTCCGTCGGAACGTATGAAAGTTCGTTGAAATGCACTTTGCCGGAGTCGTCCTTCCACGTCAGGTTCCGGACCTTATCCAAGGGAGTTCCCTTTTCCAAAGCCTGCATCAGCTCCGTGACCGGGACCTCGGTGGAGTCTCCCCTCAGCACCAGGTCGACCTGGGGATAATGGATCAGTTCCCTGTGGTAGTATGTGGACGAGAAACCGCCCATGAGGATCTTGGCGTCCGGATGCAGCTTTCTGACCAGCTTCGCCACTTCCAATGCGCCTTGGGCATGGGGCAACCAGTGCAGGTCAATGCCGAACACCGCCGAATCGAGCTTGGCGATGACCTTCTCGACGTCCAGCTGCCTATCGTTCAGCATCATGCTGGCCAGGTTGATGATCCGGACCCGGAATCCGGCCTCATGCAATGCTGTGGCCATCGTCGTGAACCCAATTGGGTACATCTCGAAGACGGGGGTGGAAGGCACCAGGTCGCTGACTGGGCCGTAGAACAGGAATTCCTTTCTGAAGTCGTATACGCTCGGAGCGTGGATGAATATCAGGTCTTCCCGCAAGCGATGTCCCTCGGTGCCAGGAGAAAATGTTGTGGGTATTAAAACTCACTTGCCGAAGCGCCGTTGTCTCAGTTGGTATGACCTGATAGCCCTCATGAAGTCGACCTTCCGGAATCCCGGCCAGTAGACGTCGGTGAAGTACAGTTCGGCGTATGCCAGCTGCCAGAGCAGGAAGTTCGAGATGCGTTCTTCCCCCGATGTGCGCAGGATGAGGTCTGGGTCGGGGAAATCGGCGGTATAGAGGAACTTGGAGAAGACCTCCTCGTCGATATCCTCCACCTGCATCCTGCCTTCCTTCACCTCCTCGGCGATCTGTTTGATCGCCTGGATGATCTCCTGCCTGCTGCCATAGGCGATGGCGATGTTGTAGAAGTACGAGTCATAATGCTTGGTGGCCTCCTCCGCCACCTCGATGGCCTTCTGAACCCTCTTCGGGAGCAGTTCGCGCTGTCCGATTACGGTGAGTCGGATGTGGTACTTGTGGATACGCTCGTCCGTCGCCAGCCGCATGAAGTTGTCCTCGAACAGCTTCATAAGGTAATCGACCTCGGGCGGTTCCCGGTTGAGGTTCTCGGTGCTGAATGCGTACACTGTGAGGATCTTGACGCCCAGCTCCCGGCACCATTCCATCACTTCCTCCAGTTTGTCCTTACCCTTGATGTGCCCCTCGGTCGTGCTGAGGCCGAACTCCTTGGCGAACCGGCGATTACCATCCATGATGATGGCCACATGCCTCGGCACTTGGCCCTCCTCGATCTCCTTCTGGAGCTTCCTCTCATAGGTCTGGTATGCCGTATTGGAGATGACCCTGGAGATCTCGTTCTTGATATAATTCCCCCTTACTCTGTTGCCAATACGTGCGGGCTCATCTAGTTTTCGAAATCCTCGGGCAGACCTGCCGCCATCAATCCTAGGTCGAAACACCCGATTGCCGATACGGCTCCGATGGCACCGCCTTTGCCAGTTATCTCGATGATGCGGACCCCGTTCTGCTCAGCGACGTGATAGGCGGAATCCACATTGTATAGGATACTTTTCGCCTCCCAGCCATACTTGACCAGGGCGTCAGGGACCTTGAGCCCGATAAAGGCCGCAACGACGGTATGATCGGAGAGCGTTTCCTTCCTGACGCTGTCCACGAAGTACTGGATCAGGCCCTCCGAGTCCTTCTCCTGGACCGCAAAGGATACGGCCGATGAGGTACAATTGGTGGTCTTCTCAGGCGCTTCCGGGTTTAACTGAATGATCTTGTGCTCCAGGAAATGGCCGATCGGACAAGCTCTGGCCATCTTGAGGACGGACGCCCAAGTGGCGCCCTTTTCCCTGGTGTCGGTATCGTCGACACCGATCACCACTCGCACCAGTTTTGGGGTGACGACCGTCACTTCGATCCGGTGCGCACCACCGATCTTGATTTCATCGGGATACTCGGCGCAGATGGTCCCCGGTCCCTGCGGCATACAGGCCCCGATGCCCACGCTTGCCCCGGCCAGTCCGACCCAGGTGGTCCTGACGTTGTCGCCGTCGATCTTTACCGCTCTCAATCCCTGGCCTCCGAGGTCCTTTGAGGCGGCACCGAACTTCAACTCCCTTTCGCCGATGATCGCGTCCATGATGAGTGTGGTGCCCTCAACCCTGATCTTGGTTATGGCGCCTTGAGCCCGCTTGCGGTTGACCGCATCCCACTCCACTGGTCCTTTGGCGCTGCATTCCTCGATGATCTGGGCCACGCCATTCTTCTCATCAACTAGCGTGTATACGCCTCGGCAGAAATATTGACCGAACCTTTGCCTGATCTCTTCCGGACTGAGGATCTTGGTCATAGGACTAACCTTCTGGTGACCTAGCTGGCAGCGAAGATAACATGATTGCTTATTTACATTTCTAGGAATCTCTTACGCTGGAGCCCCTTAGGCCGATCAAACATTTATCAGTGACCATGTCCGGTCGTGCCTATTGGTGGTATCTTTTCCGGCGAGAGTGCCATATCAGGACTCGAATTCCCCACGAACATTATGAATAAAGGGCTGGCTGTCCCTCTCATCTGGGAAGGGCCGGAGATCCAGGAGACCCAGGCCGAATCGTCGCCAGCAAGGCAATGCATTTGGTCAGGCGCCAATGGCACGTCCGCCAGACCCCTACCCCCTCGAACCTGCTATAATATGAATCCTGCCCGGCCACGACTTGAAACCAGAAGATCTCCTCAAATGATGCCGTTTCATCGAATGTTGGGTCGAAGGCTTCCCCCACTTGAGGACAGCCGTCCCATCGGTGGTCGTCACTGTGAACGTCCCAATCTCTCCGTTGAAATCGGAGGCAGTGACAATGCTGAGGGGCACAGAGGCTAGAATGGCAAAGACAATGCAGCCCACCAGCAAACCGGTCCGGGAGCTCATTGTATAACAATTTCAAGGACTCTATTTTTACTGTGTCGCCTGTGTTCTGATAAAGTGAGAGGGAACGTTGGAAAGTTGAAGCGCTTTCAATTCCTTGCCGGTCTTTGACCTGTACACAAGGAACTTACCCTTGATGGCGACGACCTCTCCCGCATGTCGCCCCTCGAGAGTCGTTACTTCAATGTGCCCTTTGCCAGTGAAGGCCACAGGGTATCGGTCCAGCACCTCCAGGGGGGCGTTCTTTATGGGAAGTACCTTCGAGACCTGGGCCAGCACCCCCTCGTACCTTGATTCGTACATGCCGCGATCGGTTGCTCTGAGGATGGTCCTCAGCGACTCGTTCTTCGATACCGTCTGGCGAGCCTTCAAGAGCCGGGAGATCTGGTTCTCGGCAGCTCTGGCTTCCATTCGGTTGTCACAATCGACGATGGGGGCGATGGCATCTGCCCCCTGTTCGATGCCGCGCTCTTTCAACCTCGAGCTAGAGGTCATTCCGATCTTGATCATGTCCCCATGGAAGGCCGCGTAGACCACGTGTTTCCTTCGGCAGATCTCTGAATCGCATTCGGTGCCGTTGCACCTAGGTTCGAAAATACATTCCTGGTGCCCGATCCAGACCGAAGCGCAACTATTGCATTGGTCGAAACGTTCGACCTTCCTCTTATTTGGACAGGGCAGATAGCCGTCCGAGTTGTAACGGCCTACACACCTTCGCTCCTCGGAGATATGCCAGTCTATCTCGTCGAGATCTATATCCATTAACTTGCCGGTCCTTATGTCGAAGGCCTCCAGATGAGGTTTGTATTCGTCCCATCCGAACGAGATGGCATGCTGTGGATACGACTCGGGATTGTAACTAAACAGCAGGTGATCAGCACGCACGAACATTACTCTGACCCAGGCAGGCTCGACAATATCAAATTGTCGGACGGTCCATCACGTATGCCAGGTTATCGATGTATCGATTTTCCGAGAGCCAGTATCTCAATTTTCAAACTAATGATTTAGCTAGATATCTTTAAATATCGCCGACCTACTACATAGTGAACAATATGAGCTTAGTAATGGCAGCTTCATCGTTAACATCTAGTGCCGCGTCGAGCGCTGTATCCATGACGGCGGTTGTCAGTGGCGGTGTCGGGGGAGCATTGATTGCCATTCTTCTGGTCATGCTTCTATCATCAAGAGAGCTCATAACCGCTTCCTCCCTGAGATCGAAGAAGATCTTGGCGACGTTGGATGCGGTCGTCGTACCGCTTCTGCTCGTGTTCGTGGCAACGGTCGTGTTCCAGGTATTGGAGATCGTTCACCCTCTGAACTGAGTTCTGATCGATCTAGTTGAATTTGGTATTTTTAGGATTTGAAAATATTTTTTTTTGGAGAACCATCGCTGGGCAATGAAAACTGTAAAAATGTTGTTTACAAAATCAGAATCAATCCGTGATGACTTCTTCCTCGACCGGCGGTTCGGCCTTTCTTAGGCATTCGGAGGGTATCTCCGGGGCCAGGAACACTGTCCTTCCTGCCTGTCCTATGACGATGCCCTCTTCGACGGCCCTCTTCGCGTCGATCTCCAGAATAATCGGCTCTCCGGTCCTGACCTTGCCTGCTGATAGTGCGTCATTATAGGTCTTGGATAGATGCACCATCTTTCTGTCAGAGGGCTTCAGCCCGGTCTCGAGCAGGATGTCTGCCTCCTCCGGCGTGGTCGGGTAGTATAGGCTGTCCGGGATGTTCTCCGTTGGTAGCCTCAGGTCCAGTTCGATCGAGTGACCATAGGTTGCACGTATCATATCGTTGCTGATCTGGTAGCGTCCCTTGGGGTCGGTCTCGATGATAGCGATGATGTGATGCGGCCTGAGCCAGTGATAGCGCTTGCTCTGGTTCTTCAGAGCATTTACGAACTCCCTTAGGTTGATGAAACCCTGCTCGTCCATCTCCAACCCGAATTTCTCCGGGAAATGGCGGAGCACTCCGGCCATGGTCCTTCCGATCTGTTCCAGTTCCTGTTCGTTCATCAGGAACTTGCCCTCCTCACCGCAGACCGGGCAGATGTCACCCCGGAAATAACCGTGCTCACTGCATTCGCGCAACATTTCAGCAGGGGTGGAATTAGGTTACCGCACTTATACTTTTTCGGCACCGTTATTAAAAGGACAAAAAGTCTAAGACTGATATTGTTCCAGCGTCATCTCTGCCGCCTTGACGGTGTTATGCATGAGCATGACGATGGTCATCGGGCCGACCCCGCCCGGGACCGGTGTGATTGCGGCCGCCTTCATCCTGACGGAATCGAAGTCCACGTCGCCCTTGAGGCGATAGCCACGGGGCGCGCTCTTATCTGGCACCCGGTTCGAACCGACGTCGATGACCACGACGCCTGGCTTCACCATGTCTCCGGTAACGAACGCCGCCCCCCCGCCCATCGCTGATATCAAGATATCGGCGGTGCGGGTAATGCTAGCCAGGTTCTCGGTCCTCGAATGGCAGATGGTGACCGTGGCATTGGCGCGTTCGTCCTTCTGCATCAGCATGGCTGCCAGAGGCTTGCCCACGATATTGCTCCGTCCCAGAATGACCACATGCTTTCCGGATGGGGCGTTACCGCTCCGGATCAGCAACTCTTGTATCCCATAGGGGGTGGCCGGCATGAAACCGGTATGATCCCCGATCAGGATCTTGCCCACGTTGAACGGATGGAAAGCGTCCACGTCCTTGTGCGGGTCGATGCGGACCAGTACCTTCCGTTCATCGATGTGGGGCGGCAACGGCAGTTGGACAAGGATGCCATGGACCTTGGGATCCGCGTTGAGCTCGTCGATAAGCCGAAGCAAACCCTCTTCTGTGAAATCGTTTGGCTTGAAGATCGTTTGCGAGTACATGCCCAGCTCTTCGCTCGCTTTGCCCTTCATGCGGACATATGTTTGTGATGGGGCATCATCCCCGACCAGAATTACAGCCAGTCCCGGGACAATATTTTGGGTCTTCAGTAGCGCTATCCTTTCCCTCAGTTCCTTCCTGATTTCCTCGGCGATGGGCTTTCCCTCGATCAAGCTGGCGGTCATGAGGTCACGGCGCCTCCCTATCCACCCACTAAATAATAAATGTTCGATGCCGTACCGTCGCTAGCTGGTCGGGTTTGCTTAAGGCGATGTCCAACGTTTAAGACATACCTCCTGTATACCTGTCCGTCCGTCAGGGTGGAGCTAATGAAGACCAACATCGAGATCGCTCAGGAAGTCAAGGCCAGACCCATCGAGGAGATCGCTAGATCGGTCGGCCTGGACAAGGATGACATTGTCCTATACGGGAAGTACATGGCAAAGGTGACGCTGAGCGCGCTCCATAAATTCGACGACCAGCCGGTCGGGAAACTGGTCCTAATGACCGCGATCACCGCTACACCCGCAGGGGAAGGCAAGACCGTCACCACCATCGGCCTGGTGCAGGCGTTGGGACGTCTGAACAAGAGGGTCATGGGGGCGATACGTGAACCTTCACTCGGGCCCACGTTCGGTCTTAAGGGCGGCGCCACCGGCGGTGGATATTCCCAGGTCTACCCGATGTGGGACATCGATCTCCATTTCACCGGGGACATCCATGCGGTCGGGGCGGCCAATAACCTGCTTTCCGCCATCCTGGAGAACTGCATCTCCAAGAAGAATGGGCTCAATATCGACCCCACCCGGATCGTGCTGCGCAAGGCACTGGACATGAACTGCCGTGAGCTTCGGCATATCGTGGTCGGTCTTGGCGGCAGGACCGAAGGCGGTACACCGCACGAGAGCGGATTCATAATCACCGTGGCGACGGAGATCAGCGCCATACTTGCGCTTGCCACTTCCATGGCGGACCTGAAGGAACGCCTGGGCAAGATGATCGTCGCCTATACCTATGAGGGGGAACCGGTCACGGTTACCCAGCTTGGTTGCGTCGGCGCACTGGCGCTGCTGCTCAAGGATGCGATATTCCCCAATCTTGTGCAGACCCTGGAAGGCGAGCCGTTCTTCATACACGGTTTCCCATTCGCCAACATAGCCCATGGCAATTCCTCATTGACGGCGACGAAATACGCCCTCAAGATGGCCGACATCGTCGTTACGGAAGCGGGCTTCGCTGCCGACCTTGGAGCGGAGAAGTTCTTCGATATCGTGTGCCGCAATGAGGGCATCCACGCAGACTGTGCGGTC
>JBEKDM010000100.1:0-8963 GCA_050014375.1 Methanomassiliicoccales archaeon
TGAGAACTTTTCCGTTAGCGCAGCGTTTAGCAATTCCAGGCACGAGGCGAGCTTCTCCATCGAGGCCGGGACCTGCTCTTTCTCGAGAAACTCCCTTGCCTCCGCCAATGCCTGCCGCTCAGTGTCCACCTTGACTCCCAGACCTTCCGCAAGGATCAGGATCGTCTGGGCTTCCCCGAAGGCTGTGGCCATATAGCGGTTGACCAACTTCTCCACCTTGTCCCATAGGTCCTTGGCCTTGGCGAACGCATCTTCCAACGATCCCTTGGCCAGGGAGTCCTTCGCTTCCTGGGACATATGGGCAAGATCCTCGGCCTTGGCCCCGCTTCTCTCCACAAGTGACCTCAATTCGTCCGCGGACTCGAGCATGGACCCGACCCGGTCGTTCTGGGCCTTCTGCGATGCCTCCATGCTCTTGGTGGACAAACCTAACGATGAACGGTAATCCTTTTCCTTGAAAAACGAACTCGCTTCGGTCAGGAACTTCTCTGCCTCGGCCGACGGGGCATCCATCTTCTTTACCAGCTTTAAAGATTCCTCTGCTTGCGCCAGCTTCTTCTCCGCAGCCTCGCGGCTTTTAGCTGCTTCCTTCGCTTTTTGCTCAATCTGCTTTTTGAGCTGCAGCTGTTTTATGTAATCTCCAGTCAAGCGTAATCAGCCCCGGGAGCCGATAGTACCGCCATACCATGTACATGGGATAGGTTGTGGTCGGATTGGCCCGATACCGGATATACCTTTTGCCAGAATTTCTCTATTCGGTAATATGTCCACATGTTCAGCGCTTCAATATCTCGACGAACGCGACCCTCTCCAGAACCAGGTCCGCCGCCTGCCGCTCCGGCACAGATTCCAGCTCACTGCTCTCGATGCCGAAACCGATGGCCTTTTCCCTCGACGGTAGGAGCACTTGGTCGTCCCTGATCAGTTTGAGCCTCCTTAGGATATCCGACGGGTCATCGCAATCGAATAGGACGAGGGCGAAATGCCTCATTCCGTTCTTTGCACCCATCTTTTCCTTGGCCTTCGATATCTGACGTTCGCCTGATGCGAATAGCATGGTCTCCATGGACACCGTCGCTGAGGCGTTGGTGCCTTGCTCCATGGCCCTCTTGGCGTGGATCACCGCCGCCTCCAGATGTGCCATGCTGCAGACAACGTCCGCATCCAACGGCAGGACATCGCATGGGAGCGACTGGATCTGCGCCATGAAGTCCGAGGCGCTGCACGCCTCTCCTCTCGCACCCAGTATGAGGACCGAGCTCATATCCGGTCCAACGGCGGGAGCGTATATATTGGTTTTCTGGACCGTCACCGCCCCTGCAGTTCGGTATGCCCAGTCCTTCGCCTTGGCCGCCTTCAGATTCTAGAAAGGATTATTAGGGCAAACAGGTTTTGTGGGTTCGTTCTCGTTGATCGATACATGAGATGGAGCGCACCTAAAATGACACTTAACAAGGTCGTGGTAAGATCTCCGGCTACCATAGCGAACCTGGGACCGGGCTTCGATGTGTTCGGGATAGCCCTGAAGGAACCGGCTGACTTGATAGAGGTTCGCCGGACCAGCGAGAAGGGCGTCCGGGTCGAAAAGATCGAGGGCATCGGGGCTCACGGCGTGACGATCGACAATTCACGTAACACTGCCGCCGTGGCGGCCCAGAAAGTGTTGGAGCTGGCCAATGCCGATTTCGGTCTCAGGATGAGCATCAAGAAGGGCATCCGTCCGGCCAGTGGGATGGGTTCGTCGGGTGCTTCGGCCGCCGGCGGGGCCTATGCTGCCAACCTAATGCTGGAAACACCCTATCCCGGGGAGAAGCTCGTGTACTGCGCCGCCTTGGGGGAGGAGGCGTCCTCCGGCAGCCGACACGCGGACAACGCCGGACCGGCATTGCTTGGCGGTTTTACCATTATCCGATCATACGAACCGATGGAGATCGTTCGGGTCACCCCGCCGGCCAACCTCGGGATCGTGGCCATGTTGCCGTCATTCGCCGTCCCCACCAGAGAGGCAAGGAAAGTGCTACCCAAGACCATCGACCTGAAGAGCCTGATATTCCAGGTCGGTCATGCCGCGTCGTTGGTGGCCGGAATGGCCAACAAGGACGTGAAACTGGTAGCCCGCAGCATGAAGGACGTTGTGGTCGAACCGGCAAGAACGGCAATGAACCCGCATCTCAAGGCGGCCGAGGAAGCGGCCCTGAGAGGAGGTGCACTGGCGTCATTCTTGGGCGGTTCCGGCCCGTGCATCGGGGCCATCTTCGACATGAACGAGACCGATGGGATCGAGATCGCCCATTCGGTGCAGTCATTCTTTGAGAACCACGGCATCGAGTGCCTTTCCTGGGTCACCACCTGGGGCGAGGGCTGCAGGCGGGTAATGGAATGAGCTACGCGGTCAAGTGTTTCGAGTGCGGCAAGACCGTCACCGATAATTATGCAGATGCCTGTCCGCACTGCGGCGGCCTGCTCACCGTGGAGATGGACCTGGGACGGTTGGCAAACCTGACCCCGGCGGACCTGAGGAAGCGCCCGATCGGTGTTTGGCGCTATGCCCCATTGCTTCCTGCATGCGAGGCCAAGGCGATCACCCTGAAGGAAGGGGGCACCCCGCTCTACGACTGTAAGGCAATGGCATCCAAGGCCAAGCTGAATAAGGTCTACGTCAAGTTCGAGGGCGCCAACCCGACTGGATCATTCAAGGACCGGGGCATGACCGTTGGAGTTACCCGTGCGGTGGAACTCGGTTGCAAGGTGGTAGGTTGCGCTTCCACGGGCAATACCTCAGCAGCGCTGGCCGCGTACGCCGCGAAAGCGGGTCTGGAATGCGTCGTGCTGCTCCCTTCAGGAAAGGTGGCCGCCGGAAAACTGGCCCAGGCCATGTTCTATGGGGCGAAGGTAGTCTCCGTCGACGGCAACTTTGACGACGCGCTCAATATTGTCAGGAAACTGGCGGCGGAGGGAGAACTGTACCTCTTGAACTCGATCAACCCGTTCCGACCCGAGGGGCAGAAGACGGTGGCGTTCGAGATCATCGATCAACTGGATTTCGAGCTACCAGACCGGATCATACTGCCAGTGGGCAATGCCGCCAATATCTGGGCGGTCTACAAGGCGTTCACCGAGTACCGGCAGCTGGGCTGGATCGACAAGATCCCGAAACTGACCGGGGTTCAGGCGGCCGGTTCGGCGCCGATAGTTGATGCCTACAGACATGGCACGTCGGACTTTGTGCCGGAAGAGCACCCGGAGACCATCGCCACAGCCATCCGCATCGGCAACCCGGCGTCCGGGAAGAAAGCGCTGAAGGCGATCTACAGCACCGGCGGGAGCGCCATCGATGTTACCGACGAGGAGATACTCTCGGCCCAGCGCATCCTGGGTCGCTCAGAGGGCATCGGTGTGGAACCGGCCAGCGCCGCCTCTATCGCTGGAATGCTCAAGTTGGCGGAGATGGGTGAGATCGACAAAGATGAGCGGGTCGTCTGCATTTGCACCGGGCACTTGCTCAAGGACCCGGACACGATCATCAAGTCGTTCGGCAAGGTGCACCAGGCCAAGGCGGACCTGGCGTCGGTCAAGGCGTGCATCTCCGCGAAGGACTGATAAGTCGGATTCCTCCATATCGAGTCCAGCAATTTAATCGTCGAGGCCATAACAAAATCTATTAGTCTAGCGGCGAATACTGGGGACATCGGGAGATTCCATGGACCAGAGGCCGAGATACAGGACGCACGTGCACGGGCTGGACGAGAACATAGGCGGCGGTATCCCCGACGGCAGCGTTGTGCTTCTTTGCGGAACCGCTGGAACGATGAAATCATCCCTTGCATACTACATCCTATACACCAATGCCAAGGATGATGCGGTGCCTGGCCTGTACGTCTCGCTGGAGCAATCAAGGGATAGCCTGATGCGCCAAATGCATAGTCTGGGTTTCGATGGGAAGCTGAAGGCGAACCTGGACATCCTGGACCTGGGCGAACTGCGCATGAAGACCGAAGGTGCCAACTGGCTCGATACCTTCAAGTATGCCATCGAAGAGACCCGCAAGCGGATGAAGTACGATCTGCTGGTCATCGACTCGCTCGGAGCCCTTACGCTTATTTCGGAGTTCCTGCGCCCTCGGGAGGACATTTTCCGTATGTTCGAATGGCTGCGCTCCATGAACATCACCACGCTGCTGATCTCGGAGATGCCGGTGGGAATGTTCCAGTACTATGGCGGAGAGGAGACGGACTTCCTATCCGACGGCATCCTGCACCTGAGAATGGTGGAGGTCGGGGAGACCGATATACAAAGGCGACTAAGATGCGTGAAAATGAGGGAGACAGACCATTCCAGCAGCTATTATTCGTTCTACTTCAAGGACGCCAGTTTCTTCATTACCCGGGCCATCAGCGACATCTAGAAATCTAAAAGGCTGCTCTGGCCCCGGTCCTTTCCTTTCTTCGGCGTTTCCGGCTCGTCGGAGACCTCATCCTCGATGGGTGCCAATGGTGCCTTGGTGGGCGCTCCCACCTGCTTCTTGATGCTTGATGCCAGAACATCGCCTATGCCGATGACCCGGGATATCTGTCCTATGTCCGCCTGGCGCAACGCCTCGAGCGACGTGAACCCCCTGCGGAAGAGCGAACGGGCCCGTATCCTGCCGACGCCCTTCAGCTTCACCAGGTCGAGCAGTTCCGGCTTAACACCGTAATGCAGCCGGGTCATGAGCTCGGTCAATGGTGGATATGCATCCTTGTTAAAGATGTTGGACATCTCGCGCATGGAATAGAGCAGCCATTCCCCGATCTCGACCTTGTTCCTGAGGTCGCCCGGGCCGATGCCCAGCTTGTCCAGTATCTTTTCTTCTTCGATCTCCAGGGTCCAATCCTCCAGGATCGTGGCGGTCTTCAGCTCCGCCAGGAAGAACTCGTACTCGGTCTCGTCATCCTCGGGCGGATCGAACACAAGTTCACCCTCTCGGCGCACGACAAGGTCCTCCAGCCACTCCCTATCGTTTCGCCGGATGAACATGGTCTTCATGTCCGGGGTCGAGCAGACCGCGTGCAGCAGGCCGAGCTCCTTGCCCGATTTGTACCCCTCCAACGCCTGGCGCATGCGCACCGCGGACATCGGGTCTATGTACAGGTCCGAAACACGTCGTCCGAAGAAGGTGGCCTTGAACGTTTGGTCCGGTCCGGTCTTGATCATACCTTCTTTTTCCAAGAACTCCAGGATGTTCGTCGCCGCCTCCTCGATGCCGACGATATTGGCCTGGTGCGCGAAGAAGGTCGATCCGAGGAAATCCATCAGACCCTCCCAGCTGCTGGCGGTCCCGCTGGCGATGGTGGAAAGAACGTGGCTCCGCATCACTGCCTCGTTGCTCAGCTTGGAGATGATATCCTCTGGTTCTCCCAAGAGATACGTATCCCTTAGGAAGGTCAGTTCGTCCTCGGACTTCGCCAGGAGGATCGCCTCGCCGTAGGGATCGTATCTCGGACGACCTGCCCGCCCGCACATCTGTTTGATCTCCATGACCGGTATCGGCACGTTCATCCCATTGTCGAACCGGTAGACGTCACGGATCACTACCCGACGGGCGGGCAGATTGATGCCCGCGGCGAGCGTGGGCGTGGCCACGATGCACTTGATCTTGCCCTTCTTGAACGAGCTTTCCACCATCCGCCGCTGCTCGTTCGTCAGTCCGGCGTTGTGGAAGGCGATGCCTTTCTTGACGCATGATTTCAGCGTGCGTCCGACCGAGGTGTGCTCTCCTTCCCCGTCGATCATCCTCTCTGTTTCAGGATCGAGCTCGACACCCTCGGTAAGGTCCTTGGTCAACTTGGAGAACTTGACTGCCAGCGACTCGGTCGACTTGCGCGTGTTGACGAAAACGAGGGCTTGCCCTCCTTCCTTGATGGAATCCTTGACCAGGCTCCAAACAGGGTCTTCCTCGAAGATGATCTTCCGGGTGCTGTTGTCGATGAACCGGACCGCCCCTTCCAGGTAGACGCCTTCCTTGAGTTTGACCGGCCTCCACCGATTGGCGATGTGCACCGCATCAAGCCACTCGGCCAGTTCCCTGGAGTTATTGACCGTCGCCGACAGCGCGATTATCTGCAGATTGGTATTGAAGCGTTTGAACTTGGCCAGGGTGACCTCCAGGGTCGGCCCTCGATCGGGGTCATTTATGAGATGGACCTCGTCTGCGACGACCAGCGTTACCTCCCGGAGCCAATCCGATTGGTGCCTGATCAGTGAATCCGCCTTCTCCGAGGTGGCGACAATGACGTCGTAGGATTGCAATCGTGAATCGGGCGAGTCGAAGTCGCCAACGGAGATGCCAACCTTGATACCGAGCGGCTCGAACTTCCTCAGGTCATCGTACTTCTCCGTCGCTAAAGCCCGCAACGGGACGATGTACAGGACCTTGCCATGGCGTTCCAGGATGTGCTTTATCGCGGCCAGGTAAGCGATCAGTGACTTGCCGGAGGCGGTGGGAACGGCCAACACCAGGTTCTTGCCTGCAACGGCCACCGGAGCCGCTTCCGCTTGTGGTGGATATAGCTCGGTGATGCCATCCTTTTCCAGGATCTCTGTGACCCCTGCGGGAAGATCTAGGTCCTTGACGTGCATGGCGGTCGCTCGGTCTCCTTGGCCTCTCCTTTCACAAGGGATGTCCGGCATAAAGCGTTGTCGATTGGAGGATTCGTCCAAGGAAATCATGGCACTCCGACTCATTTTGGGAAAGGCCGGGCAAACTGAGTCATTAGCTTGCTGGATAGGTTCACAAGATGATGATTTTTTAAAATAGCTTAATATAGCAGCGCTGATATGGGATGAATTTAGAAGCCGGTGTAGTATGGTTGAAGAGAACCCAAAAGAAACAGCGAATCTTCCCGACGCAGAGACGTGGATAGAGACGCAGGATTTCACCACCACAGCGGACATCAAGATCCCGGACAAGCTAGCCGACCAGGTCATCGGTCAGGAATCAGCTGTAGAAGTGGTCAAGAAGGCCGCCGAACAGAAGCGCCATGTGATGCTGATCGGAGATCCCGGTACCGGGAAGTCGATGCTCGCGAGATCCATGACGGAGTATCTGCCAAAGAGCGAACTCCAGGACGTTGTGGCATATCATAACCCTGACGATTCCAACGAGCCGAAGATCCGAGTGGTCCCGGCCGGCAAGGGAAGGGAGATTGTCGCGGCCCAGAAGCGGGAGGCCATGCAGCGTAAACAGCAGAAGACCTCCATGGTAACGATCATGGTGTTCATGATCCTGGCGTTGACGTTCGTCCTGTACATCGTCACCGAGCCGCATGACCTGAACATAATACTGATAGGGATAATCGCAGCCGCGATCATATTCTTCGCGATGCGCTACTCGGGCACCAGGCAGGAAAGCTATATGGTCCCGAAGCTGCTGGTGACGCACGATGACAAGGACACAGCTCCGTTCATCGACGCTACTGGAGCACACGCAGGTGCTTTGCTGGGCGATGTCAAGCACGATCCCTTCCAGAGCGGAGGCCTGGAGACTCCGGCCCACGAGAGGTTGGAGGTCGGTGCGATACATAAGGCGTCCAAGGGCGTCCTGTTCATCGACGAGATCAACATGCTGAGGATGGAATCGCAGCAATCCTTGCTCACGGCATTGCAGGAGGGCAAGTTCTCCATCACTGGACAGAGCGAGCGCTCCTCCGGTGCGATGGTGAAGAGCGAGGCCGTCCCGTGCGATTTCATCCTGGTATGCGCGGGTAACATGGATGCCGTACAGGGCATGCACCCGGCGCTGAGGTCCAGGATACGTGGCTACGGCTACGAGGTGTATATGCGTTCCACGATGGACGACACCGAGGAGAACCGTAGGAAGTTGGTCCGGTTCGTAGCCCAGGAAGTGGCCAAGGACAAGAAGATCCCGCACTTCGACAAGAAGGCAGTGGCCGAGATCATCAAAGAGGCACAAAGGCGCGCCGGAAGGCGGGGCCAGCTCACATTGAGGCTGAGAGAGCTCGGCGGCTTGATCCGCGTTTCCGGCGATATCGCCCGGGAAGAGAACAAGCCAGTCGTTACCCAGCAGCATGTGTTCAGCGCCAAGAAGATCGCTCGCAGCCTTGAACAACAGATCGTCGATCGGTATATCCAGGCAAGGAAGGACTACAAGAGCTTCAACGTCGAAGGAGACCTGGTCGGTGTAGTGAACGGCCTGGCGGCCTTGAACTCCGGTTCAAGTATGACTGAGATGTCAGGTGTAGTCCTGCCGATCGTCGCGGAGGTGACTCCGGCGCAGATCAAGAACGCCGGCAAGATCATCGCCACCGGCAAGCTCGGCGAGATTGCCAAGGAAGCGGTGGAGAACGTCTCCGCTTTGATCAAGAAGTACACCGGCGAGGATATCTACAACCATGACGTCCACATACAGTTCATCGGGACCTATGAGGGGGTCGAGGGTGATAGTGCTTCGATATCGGTGGCAACTGCGGTCATTTCCGCCTTGGAAGAGGTCCCAGTGGACCAGACCGTGGCCATGACCGGAAGTCTCAGCGTCCGCGGGCAGGTGCTCCCGGTCGGTGGAGTGACCGCCAAGATCGAAGCAGCGGCAGAGTCGGGTATCAAGAGGGTGCTCATCCCGCGCGCCAACATGAACGACATCGTGCTCGAGGAGCGCTACGTAGGGAAGATAGAGATCATCCCGGTGACGAACATGGGCGAGGTCCTCAAGTACGCACTGGTAGGCGGCATCAAGAAGGAAGGCCTGCTGAAGAAGCTGGCCGAGCTTCTGGAGCACAGTGCTCCGATCATCAGCGTGAAGCCCAACGTGCAATAAACACCAACAAACCCATTCCCTTTCCTTCTATGTTGAAGGGGTCCTTCGCGAGTAAGGATTCCCTCGACACCTATTTTTCAATTTCTCAACTCCTCCGCCGGTATTGATGTTGATCGAGATTTGGTCGGACAAGCTTCTATTCGCGTTCAGA
>JBEKDM010000101.1:0-8894 GCA_050014375.1 Methanomassiliicoccales archaeon
CCCAAGTCGGAGGCCGCTGAGGCTCAGAAGGTCCTCATCCAGAGCGGATACACCGACATGCCGGCACCGACCGGAAAGGGAGAACCGGCAGAAGAGGTCAAGCGCCTCGACGAGGAGTACGCGGTGGAGAAGAAGACCCTGGAGGAGGCGACCGAGAAGATCACCAGCCTCAGGGAGAAACACCAGTCTTTCATCCTCGCCTCGGACGAGCACCTGAGTATCGAGGTGGAGAAGGCCGAGACGCCGATCCGCCTTGGAACCACTGCCCACGCATTTGCGATGGATGGATGGGTCCCGAGCGCAGACATAGGCGCGATAGAGAAGGAGCTGTCCGCAAAACTGGGCGACGCCGTCCTCCTGGAGGTCATCGGCGAGGCTCCCCGGGCAGAGGTGCATGAACCGGCCCACACGCCGGGAATGCCGCATAAGGAACCGGCAGAAAAGGTACCGACCCTGCAGCGCAACGGCAAGACCGTGAAGCGCTTCGAGTTCCTTACCGATTTGATCTCGGTCCCACGTTACAATGAGATTGACCCGAGCACGATACTCGCGATCACCTTCCCGATATTCTTCGGTCTGATGGTCGGCGACATGGGATACGGAATACCTTTCCTCATCCTAGGAGCGCTCGGCCTGAAGAAGTGCGTCAGCAAGGAATGGCGCACCATCGCGACCATGCTCTTCTACGGCGGTATTTGGGCCACGCTGTTCGGCTTCTTCCTGTTCGGTGAAGCGTTCGGCCTGCATTTCGCCCCGCTCCCGAATGAAATGACCTGGTCCAGCCTGATAGGCGTTGACATCCCGAGCAAACTGTTCGGGTTCATCCCGATCGGAATATACAGCAAGCTGAACGACGTCAAGATGCTGCTGTTCATCGCGATCTGGATCGGTATCATCCACCTATACATCGGATTCGGCCTCGGATTCTACAACAAGGTCATGAGGCATGGAATGAAGCATGCCGTCATGGAGAAGGGCAGTTGGCTACTGATCCTGACCGGCGGAACCTTCCTCCTGATGTACATCCTGGACCTGCTGATTGCGACCTGGCTGCTGAGCGACACGGTCGCTCTGATATTCCTTATCCTGGGAATAGCGACACTGTTGCCAGGGGTCTTGATGGTGTTCAAGGCCGAAGGTCCGACCTCGGTACTGGAACTTCCGGGCCTGATGAGCAACATTATCTCTTACGCAAGGCTTGCCGCGATTGGCATGTCGAAGGCGGGTCTGGCCTTGGCGTTCAACACGATCGCCTTCGAGACCATACTCGGCTACAAGATCGAAACTGGCTGGCCAGCCGACCTATCGATCATCATGATCATCGTGGCCATCCTGATATTGGTAGTGGGACATCTGACGGTGTTCATCCTAGGGATCCTGTCCGCCGGAATGCATGGCATCAGGCTTCACTACGTTGAGCTCTTCCAAAAATTCTACGAAGGCGGCGGCGTCAAGTTCAACCCGCTGAGAATAGTGAGAAAGCGTACAAGCGAGAGGTGAATGAAATGGCAATAGAAGCTGGTTTAATAGCAATTGGAGCTGGAGTGGCAGTCGGAATGGCCGGAATCGGATCCGGTATCGCTGAGGGTCCGATCGGATCCGCAGCAGTCGGCGCCATGGCCGAGGACGAGAAGCTCTTCGGTAAGGGCCTGGTCTTGACCGTTATCCCCGAGACAATCGTTATCTTCGGTCTGGTCATGGCTATCCTGCTCTGGATCAAAATGTAAAGTGGCAATGCGACCGCAATATAATAAAAATCGAGGGGCCGATTCATGGCATTGGATAAGGTAGTCGGAAACATACTGGAGACCGCCAACAAGGAATCAGCGGCGCGAATAGCGACAGCTGAGAAAGAGAGGGCAACCATCCTTCAGCAAGCTGATGAGACGATCGCGAATAAGAAGAAGGCCCAGGAGAAGGAACTGGAAATTGCCCTGAAGCGTTTGAGGCAACAGGAGATTTCCAGCGCCGAGCTTGAGGCCAAGAGGATCGTGCTGAACGCTAAGAAGGAGATCCTTGACCGGTCGTTCCACGAGACGCTGAAAGATCTGGAGTCGATGTCCGAGGTGGAGAAGGAGAGGGTCTATCAGAAGATCCTGACCAACGCCAGGAAGAGCATCTCCAAGCCGAAGGTACTGTGCCCCAAGGGCGAGTCCCGGCTCGTGCACAAGGACAGCGACATCACATCGGTGACCGAGACGGACATGAACGCTGGGCTAGTTCTGGAAAGCCAGGATGGGACGATCCGCCTGGACTATAGATTTAACACCATGCTCGCGGCGGTCTGGGAAAAGGAACTGAAGAACGTATCAAACGTTCTGTTTGGGTGAATGAATGTTCGGAATGAGGGGTAGAAAGGGCAATTACGCATATGCCTGTGCAAGGATAAAGGCAAAGAAAAAGTTCCTCCTCGACAAGGACACCTACCCCAAGCTCATGATGATGGACCTGAGCGAGATCGGCAGGTTCCTCGGTGAGACGCAGTACAAGGAAGAAATGACCGAACTTGCGTCCCGCTACGATGGCGTTAACCTGATCGAGCTTGGCACCAGCAGGAACCTGGCCCGTATGAACACGCAGGTCCTAAGGTTCTGTACCGGGGAACTGCATGACGTGGTCGAGAAGTACCTGGCCCGCTGGGACATGTACAATGTCAAGACCATCCTGAGGGGCAAGTTCTACGGCGCGACCATGGAAGAGATCCAAGAGGACATCGTGGCCGCCGGCAAGATGAGCGAGGACAGCCTGAACTATCTGATCTCACTGTCCACCGTCAATGACGTTCTGGACGAGATCAAGAGGAAGAGCGACCTGTCGATTCCCGAAGAGATCAAGGCGCAGTACGACGCGACCGGGACGCTGGCACCGATAGAGGACTATCTGGATAGGCTGTTCTATGAACGGCTCATCGGTAGCATCAATAACAAAACCGTGCCAGAGAAGCTGCTGCTGACCTTCCTCAGGAAGGAGATCGACGCGGTCAATCTGATGACCCTCCTCAAGCTGAAGCGTGAGGGCATTGAGAACGACAAGATGGGCAGCTATTTCATCGACGGCGGACAGGAACTGACCCTGAAGGAGCTGAACAGGCTAGCTGGCATGGAGTCCTTCGAGGCCACAATGGGAGAGCTTACGAAGCTGTCTTTCTATGAAGAGATAAAGGAAGCTCTGGAGAAGACCAAGGAGAGGAATTCACTAACCTTCGTCGCCCTGGCGATGCAGAGGCATCTGGCGGCGCAGTCCCAGAAGTTCTCTCACATGTATCCGCTCTCCGTTCTCCCAATTATTGATTACATGATTAGGAAGAAGATCGAGGTCGACAACATCAGGATCATTGCTCGCGGAAAAGAGAGCAAGCTTGATGCGGACCATATCAAAGAACTACTGGTGGTATAATGGACATAGCCGTTCTGGGCAGCAATGAATTCGTCCTGGGCTTCAGACTTGGAGGCGTCAAGCGCGTCTATACGGTGAAGCCGGAGAACTACGAGCAGAAGCTCTTGGAGCTCATAGCGGACTCTTCGATCGGCGTGCTGGCCATCGATTCTGTTGATACTGACATGTTGAGCCCTAACGGCCGGAAGAAGGCGATGGAGTCCATCGCTCCCGTCGTCGTTATGGTTGGCGCGAAAGAAGGCGACCTGAGAGAGAAGGTCAAGAGAGCAATTGGCGTAGATCTGTACAAGTAATGTGAGGGGTTATTATGGCAAAGGAAGGCGAAATCTATAGAGTTGCGGGACCTGTCGTGACGGCAACCGGCATCACCCCGAGGATGTATGATGTCATCCAGGTCGGAAAGGAAGGCCTGATGGGCGAGGTCATCAAGATCGTTGGTGACAAGACCATCATCCAGGTCTATGAGGATACATCCGGCATCGCTCCGGGAGAGAAGGTTGTCGATACCGGTCAACCCCTCGTTGCGGAACTGGGCCCGGGATTGCTGGGAAGCGTCTATGATGGTATCCAGAGGCCGCTACCGGTCCTCATGGCCAAGATGGGCGACTTCATCCAGAGGGGAGTTACAGCCCCCGGACTGGATCATAGCATCAAATGGCCGTTCACGCCCCTCGCCAAGAAGGGCGACAAGGTCGTTTCCGGACAGATCATCGGAACGGTTCCGGAAAAGTCCATCATTCACAAGGTCATGGTCCCGCCAGGCATCTCTGGCATCATCGAGGACATCAAGTCGGGCGAGTTCACCGTGGATGAAACCATTGCCACCATCGGCGGCAAGAAGGTCACGATGCTGCAGAAGTGGCCGGTCCGTATCGGCAGGCCGTTCAGCGTTAAGACCGCCCCGGACACCCCGCTGGTGACCGGACAGAGGATCCTGGACACGTTGTTCCCGCTCACAAAGGGCGGTACCGGCGCCATTCCAGGCGCCTTCGGTACCGGAAAGACCGTCACCCAGCAGCAGCTGGCCAAATGGTCCGACGCGGAGATCGTGGTCTACATCGGCTGCGGCGAACGCGGCAACGAGATGACCGAAGTGCTTACCACCTTCCCGTTCCTGGACGACCCCAAGACCGGAAAGCCGTTGATGGGTAGGACAGTTCTTATCGCCAACACCTCCAACATGCCAGTCGCGGCACGTGAGGCATCGGTTTACACCGGAATGACCATCGCAGAGTACTACAGGGACATGGGCTACAACGTATCTCTTATGGCAGACTCGACCTCCAGATGGGCTGAGGCAATGAGGGAGATCTCCTCCAGGCTGGAAGAGATGCCAGGTGAGGAAGGATACCCCGCTTACCTGTCCGCCAGGCTGTCCGAGTTCTACGAGAGGGCTGGACGCATCAACACCGTCGCAGGCGGCACCGGTTCGATCTCTGTCGTGGGAGCGGTTTCTCCACCAGGCGGAGACCTGAACGAGCCGGTCACGCAGAACACACTGCGTATCGTCCGTGTCTTCTGGGCACTGGACTCCAAGCTCCGTGAGAGAAGGCACTTCCCGGCCATCAACTGGCTGACTTCTTACTCGCTGTACGCAGGCCAACTGGACGGATGGTACAGGGCGAACGTAGCCGAGGACTTCCCCGAGCTGAGGAACTGGGCGACCGAACTCCTGCAGAAGGAGGCAGAACTTCAGGAGATCGTGCAGCTGGTCGGTTCCGACGCCCTGCCCGAGGAACAGAAGCTCACCCTCGAAGTGGCGAGAATGATCCGCGAGGTCTTCCTGCAGCAGAACGCATACCACCCGGTTGACACATACTCCCCGCTGAGCCGGCAGTACACCTATATGAAGGTCATCAAGATGTTCTCGGACCGCGCTGAGAAAGCAGTGGAGAACGAGATATCGGTAGAGACCATCTCGAACATGCCTATCCGGTCCAGACTCCAGAGGGCAAAACTGGAACCAACCGTGGACCAGGACCTAGAGGCGATCATGGCCGGAATGGACAAGGATTTCGAAGCACTGGGGGCGAAGTAAATGACATCCAAAGAATATCACACGGTCTCTCAGATCGCCGGTCCGCTGGTGTTCGTCCAGAAGACCGAACCTATCGGATTCAACGAGATCGCCGTCGTCACAATGGCCGACGGCACCGAGAAGAAGGGACAGGTGCTGGACACTTCCAAGGACGTTGTCGTCATCCAGGTGTTCGAGGGAACATCCGGTATCGACAAGAACTGCGGCGCCAAGTTCATGGGCGAGACCATGAAGATGCCCGTTTCCCGCGACATGCTGGGCAGGATCCTGTCCGGTTCCGGAGAGCCGCTGGACGGTGGCCCGGCGATCGTGCCGGATAAGCGCCTGGACATCAACGGCGCGCCCATCAACCCGTGGGCCCGTGACTCACCATCCGAGTTCATCCAGACGGGTATATCAACCATCGATGGAATGAACACCCTGGTCAGGGGTCAGAAGCTCCCGATCTTCTCTGCGTCCGGATTGCCGCACAACGAGATCGCATTGCAGATCGCCAGGCAGGCAAAGGTGCTGGGCTCGAACGAAGAGTTCGCAGTGGTCTTCGCTGCCATGGGTATCACCAACGAAGAGGCCAACTACTTCATGAAGGACTTCGAAAGGACCGGCGCGCTGAAGAAGGCCGTCGTCTTCATGAACCTCGCGGACGACCCGGCCATCGAGCGCATCATCACGCCGAGAATGGCACTAACCACCGCAGAGTATCTGGCATACGAGCTGGGGTACCATGTGCTGGTCATCATGACCGACATCACCAACTACTGTGAAGCGCTGAGACAGATCGGCGCAGCCAGGGAAGAAGTTCCTGGCCGTCGCGGATATCCGGGGTACATGTACACGGACCTGGCAACGCTGTACGAGCGTGCTGGACGTATCAAGGGAAAGAAGGGTTCGATCACCCAGATCCCGATCCTGTCCATGCCTGGTGAGGATATCACCCACCCGATCCCGGACCTTACCGGATACATCACGGAAGGCCAGATCGTGGCGAAGAGGGAACTGGTCCGTGCCGGTATCTACCCGCCCATCGACGTTTCAACGTCTCTGTCGAGGCTGATGAACGAGGGTATCGGCAAGGGCAAGACGAGGGAGGACCACAAGGCCGTCTCCGACCAGTGCTATGCCGCATATGCGGAAGGCAAGGACCTGAGAGGGCTGGTGGCCATCGTCGGAAAGGATGCACTATCAGAACGTGACAAGAAGTTCCTGGAGTTCGCCGACCTGTTCGAGAAGCGCTTCGTGCGGCAGGGCAGGGACGAGGACCGGGACATCGAGACCACGCTGAACCTGAGCTGGGAACTGCTGGCGCACCTCGACGATAGGCAGTTGACCAGGATCGATAAGAAGTACATCGACAAGTACCACCCGGCCCATAAGCAGAGCTGATGAAAAATGCCAGCGCGTGAAGTGAAGCCCACCCGGTCAGAGCTCCTCGAGATCAAGAAGAAGATCAAGTTCTCCAAGACCGGCCACAAGATCCTGAAGATGAAGCGGGACGGCCTGATCCTGGAGTTCTTCAAGATCCTGGAGCAAGCCAAGCAGATCCGGGAGAAGATCGACAAGGACTACCATAATGCCATGCAGAAGATCGCCATAGCCAAGGCGGTCGACGGTGCCATTTCGGTCCAGTCCTCCGCTTTCGCCCTGAAGCTTCACCCGGAGATAACGCTGCGCAGCAAGAACGTCATGGGGCTGGTCGTCCCGGAGATCGAGGCCAATAGCATCCGCACCCCGATGGACAAGCGCGGGTACGGTGTCATCGGCACATCGGTCTACATCGACGAAGCGGCCAAGGCGTTCGAGAACCTGGTCGAGACCCTCATCGAGGCGGCAGAGATCGAAACGACGATGAAGAAGCTGCTGGATGAGATCGAGAAGACCAAGCGCCGCGTGAATGCGCTCGAGTTCAAGGTGATCCCCGAATACCAGGAAGCCGAGACCTTCATCAAGATGAGGCTCGAGGAAATGGAGAGGGAGAACATCTTCAGGCTCAAGCGCATAAAGCAGAAAGCGCAGGCAGCGAAATGATGTTCCAGCGGATCGAGAGATACTTCTCCATGTCGACCCCCGAAGGCCGGGAGCGACTCTTCCGCTTGGCTCAGTACGTTTCCTACGGGATGCTTATGTTGGGCGCCATCCTCATCCTGGTCGAGATCATCAACGGTGGTCTGAACTAGGACGAGGGGCAAAAACCATTTTTCTTCTTATATCGTAAAGCTCTGCATGTCCGTCTCGCCAGTACCAAGGTGTACTAGGAATAGCTTGGCCGGATCGGGACTGAAGTTGTGCATCTTCTGGAAAGAGGTCTGCGACTGCCAGGTCGAGGCGTTGATCAGACGGACTCCCTTATAGTGTGAAAGTCCGGCCCCGTGGACGTGTCCAGTGACGAAAATGTCCGGCACCGTGTCTATTACCATCATGTCCCTCGGCTCCGGTGCCAGCGGCGTCTTGCCGCCGTACATGGGCGCCATATGCCGGCGCTTCAGCATCTCCTTCATTGCCTCGATGGGCTTGGAGTAGTTCAGCCCCTTGACGGACGACATCAGGTCGTCGAAGCTCTTTCCATGGTAGGACAGGATCGTCCTGCCCTCGATCTTCAGGTAGCACGGGTTTCCGATCAGGATGGCGTTGGAGTCGAACATCTTGGCGAAGTCGCCCTCGAAAGCGGGCTGCGGCTCGGCCGGCCGGACGGCGTCGTGGTTCCCCGGCTGGACGATGACCCGGATCGAGTCCGGTATCTCCTTCAGGTATTCGCTCAGGACGTGATACTGCTCATAGATATCGTCCACGTCAAGCTCTTTTTCCTGGTCCGGGTATATACCTATTCCGTCAACGACGTCCCCGGGAATAAGAAGATAGTTCAGACCAAGGTCGACCGCGTCGGTCTTGAGCCAGTCCATCATCCTTTCCCATTCGGTGCTCAGGAACGTCTTGCTGCCAACATGCACGTCCGACATGAAGCCGATGATGGAGGTGGAGTCGGTTCGTGGCATGCCGCTGCTGATGGGGACGTCCGGCCGGACGATCTCGGTCGCCGTCATCTTCGTCCCGGACGAACCCTTCTCCCCCCCTCCTCCGCGGCGGGCGGGCTTGCCGATGATGCCAACGATCTCGTCGTTCAGGATCGAATCATTGCCGCCTTTGGCATCTTTGCCCAACATCACCGTTATACGTCCGGTCTCATCCTCGATCTCGATGATGTGGTCGCCGGTCTTGGTCTCCTTGACCTCGTTGACGATGCCGATGATCTTGATCTCCTTCTCCACCATCATGCGGTTCGGGTCGGACACCCTGGAGATCGTGGTTGAACCGCTCATGTCCCGCCGCTTCTGGAGCATGCCCCGTACGGAGGTGAAACGGTCCATGAAATAGTGGGAGAAACCGTCTATGCTGCCGACGCAATGGGACGAACCGGTGATGTCCTTGAGCACGATCACGTCACCGTCGCAATACTCCCGCGGCC
>JBEKDM010000102.1:0-8883 GCA_050014375.1 Methanomassiliicoccales archaeon
CTTTGGGAACGCATTCAAGCATCTGGGACACCTCCTTTTGACTCCGGTTCTTCCCACGGAGCATCGATCAACTTCCAGGCTGGAGTGATCATGGCATTCACTACCTCGCGGGCGAATATGATGGCGCCAGTGAAACCGGCGTAGGGGCCGCTGTAGTCATAGGAGTGAAGTTGCTTGGCCGGAATGCCCATTTTGTGAATGACATACTTGTCCCTGACCCCAGAGAAGAACAGGTCCGGCTTGAGTATCTTGATCAGACCTTCGATCTCATGATGGTTGAAGTCATCGATCATGACCTGGCCATCTTTCATGCAAGCGTACATCCCCTCATAATAGTTCAACGGGACTATCTTCTTCAGATCCTCGTACTTCTCCTTGGACATGCTGAGGTGGACATGCCCCTCCTGGTACTGTTCCACGTCGGGTTCCAAATGCAATTCAGGGATGTTCTTCTGGTCCGCGTCCGGAATGATGGTCGGGATCACCTGCCTCCCCTCGTAATCGTCACGATGGGCGAACTCGTAACCGGCCACCACGACCTCCATCCCCAGGTCCTTGAGGAGGTATTGATAGTGATGACTGCGCGACCCTCCGACCAAGGCAAAAGCGGTCTTTCCGGTGCAAATCTTGCGGTACTGCTCGATCGCTGGCATGATCCGTGCGGTCTCGCGGGCGATGACCTCCTCGGTCCTCTGGGTGAGGGCCTCATCCTGGAAGCATTGGGCAACTTGGCGCAGCGATTGGGCGGTGCTCTCCACGCCGATGAAATTGACCTTCATCCAGGGCGTCCCGTACTTGGTCTCCATCATCTCGGCGATGTAGTTGATCGAGCGGTGGCACTGGACGAGGTTCAGGTCAGCGAGGTGCAAGTTCTGGATCTGCGGATAGCTCGAATCTCCCGTCAGCACGCAGTTGATAGTATAGCCGATGTCCTTGAGGATCCTCTCCAGTTCCCATCCGTCGCCCCCGATGTTATACTCGCCCAGGATATTGATGACGTGCTTACCGATCTTCTCCTTGGTCCCTTTTCCAACCACGTTCGCCATGAGGTTGTTGTTGGCGATGTGGTGACCTCCGGACTGGCTCACTCCCTTGTATCCTTCACAGTTGAAAGAGAGGACCTGGATGCCATGCCTCGCCTCGGCGGACTTGGCCACCGCTGCTATGTCATCTCCGATCAGGCCTATGGGACAGGTCGCACAGATGCTGATCGCCTGTGGATGGAATGTCTTGATCACTTCGTCGATCATCGCCGCCAGCTTCTTCTCTCCGCCGAAAACGATGTCGCTCTCCTGCATGTCGGTGGTGAAGCACATGCTGTTGAACATCTTCTCTGGCGGAGTGCCCTCATCTGAACGGGCCTTGTTGCGCCTTGTGCCCCAGGCATAGTAACTGCAGCCTACCGGTCCGTGGACGATATGCACCATGTCCTTGATCGGACCGAGGACCACGCCCTTACAACCGGCATAGCAGCAACCGCGCTGAGTGAGTATGCCAGGTATGGTTCGGGTGTTGGCATCGATCTGCTGGGGGCCCGCCGTTTGATCCTTGACGACTATGTGCTTTTTCCGGTTCTTCTTGACCTTGTCCGGATACTTGGAATACATCTTTTCGAGTTCGGCTTCGTTGATTGTCATTGACAGCTCACCTCCATTACCATATGGCTGCTTCGCCAGATTCCCCGGTGCGCACCCGGACCACGTCCACGACCGGCAGCACCAATATTATTCCGTCGCCCACGGCGTTCTCGGACTTGTTGGCCATGGTTATCGCACTCACGATCCGGGGAACGTCCTCGTCGTGGGCCAGGATGGTGAACAGCCTGCGGGGGAACGGCCTTGAACCGTCCAGAAAGCTGGTGACCTGATGTTCGGTGTCGACCGGGTCGTTTATGTCGTCGTGCGCCATTTTCATCAGTTCCCTCTTTTGTTCTTCCAGGACCTCCGGCCGAGGGACCGGTTTTCCTCTACCCAGTACCTTGACCGCGGTGAAACCGGCCACTCCCGTCTCCACGAGCGCCTTCTTGGTGGCGCTGGTCTTGTTCATCCGCACAAGTGCCATTATTTCCTTCATCTGGATACCTCGTTACAGACCCTTCCCACCGCGCGAGATGGTATATGCTTCTTCAACCGTGCTCACGAATATCTTGCCGTCCCCGAACATCCCGCTCTCTCCGGTCTTTGCGGCCTTCATGATGGTGTCGATCATGGCCTTCTTTTCCTCGTCGTGGATGACGACCATGATCAGGGTCTTGGGTATCTCGTCGTAGACGACGTTGCCCACCTTGAGACCCTTCTGTTTTCCACGTCCGACCACATCCACAATGGTGGCAGCTGGGAATCCTTCGGACCATAGGGCGGTCAATACCTCATCCTTCTTTTCTGGGCGTACGATGGCTCTAATCAGTAGCATTTTTCTCTAGCCTCCTTCACATTTTCCCGAGTTTCAAGCGTCCATGAACCCGTGTTTCATCATCAGCTCCTCGAGACGGTCTTGCTTCATCGGCTTGGGTATCACGAACATTTTGTTGGTATCGATCGCCTTCGCCAACTTCCGGTATTCCTCGGCCTGGTTGGAGGTGGGATCGAAGTCGATAACGGTCTTCTTGTGGATCTCCGCCCTCTGGACCAAGTTGTCCCTGGGGACGAAATATATCAACTGGGAACCGAGCTCCTCGGCGAACGCTTTCAACAGTTCGTACTCATTGTCGACCTTGCGGCTGTTGCAGATTATTCCGCCCAGCCTGACCTTTCCGTTCAATGCGTACTTCTGTATGCCTTTGGCGATGTTGTTGGCTGCGTACAGCGCCATGAGCTCGCCGGATGCGACGATGTATATCTCCTCCGCTTTCCCTTCCCGGATGGGCATGGCGAAACCGCCACACACGACATCACCGAGAACGTCGTAGAATACGTAGTCCAGATCGGGCGTATATGCGCCCTGTTGTTCCAGCAGGTTGATCGAGGTGATGATGCCGCGACCGGCGCAGCCGACGCCCGGTTCTGGTCCACCGGATTCGACGCATTTTGTACCCATATACCCCGATTTCAGGACCTCTTCCAGGTCAACGTCATCCCCTTCGTCCCGCAATGTGTCCAGGACCGTCTTCTGGCATAGACCGTGCAATAAAAGACGGGTAGAATCTGCCTTGGGATCGCAACCGACCACCATCACCTTCTTTCCGGCAGATGCCAGTGCCGCAACGGTGTTCTGGGTTGTGGTCGACTTTCCGATTCCGCCTTTTCCGTAAATTGCTATTTGCCTCATGTTCTGTACCTCCCGTTTCTCCGATTCTTACCTACTTCCGGTTCCCTTGTCGCTGTTAAGTTGAATTCTCAAAGATGTCTAGCCCATGCCAGATGAATGGCTCGATTGGCCCGTTCTGAAAAAAGCCCGACCTCCAGAGCTCTCCGATTCTAAGGCCGGACGCTTCTTCCGCAATTGAGGTGGGGCGTGGGGTCTGTCTACCGCCTCCTTTGAACCATCCCTTGTGGTCTTCCGCATTCTAATGCCCTCGGCGTAGTGTGTCGTCGTTCTCATCGCATCGCCCGTTTCGGAAATGTACAATTAGCTAATAAAGCATTTGATTCCTAGATGTATGAGCATTATTCCTATTATATTGCAGACGATTGTACAGTATTTTAATCCGTGATTAGACCGTTTCGAATATACAAAAAGAAAACGCGAATTGATAGCCAGTCATTCGAAAAAAATCACTGGGACCACCCTTCCCACTTTTCGATATTTTAATGGATCGGCAGATATCGAGGCACATTGATGATTCTTAAGGTAATCATTATCACCAAATTATAGCGCCCGCATTTATCACTGATGGACGCTTCGAAACCTGTTGTGAGAATGATTATTCGGGATACTCAATAACTAGTAAACACTTCGGCCAGACGACCCTCGTGCATCACATGCCAGAGCGTTAGGTGAACACATTTATTACCAATATCCAGTTGGGAACTAGGCGACTCAAAAATAAATATAGCCCAATCGTTCTCAGGTCGCGATCGATGGTCCCCTCCCATCCTACTGGTGAAGGTCTTCCTTGAACTCCGTTAACTTCCGATAGGCGACCGCCTGACTCGCCGTCATCGCGCCAATCATTATGGCATCGAACATTTCGTCCTCGCTCGCACCGTACTTCGCCGCCTGTTGAAAGTGCACCATGAGGCAGTGTTCCTCACCCAAAGCAGATCCAGAGGCGATAGCTGCCAGCTCCATTGACTTCAGGTCCATGAACTTTGGCTTGAACAATATCGCGCTGGTGAGATCGGAGTAAGGAATGAACATGTCCGGGCGTTCGGAAAGGACATTCGAGACCAGCAGAACCTGGCCATAGACCTTCCTGACCCGTTCCAGGATCCGTTTCACATGCTCCGCGCTGTAGCTGTCTTTCTAGGAACCACTTTCTTCAATGCCTGCTCGATGCAGATGCAAGGGAATAATCTTGCACTCGTGACTTCAATGCTCAGAACACATGCAGGTCGTCCTTGTCATGGTGCATCTCCATTTTTTCCGATTTGAATATCGCGCACACCGGCTCCTCTATCTCATGACCATAGTTCCGGTACCACTTCTGGCATAGCCAGCGCTGCAGTGTCTTGACGTCGTCATCACCCATGTGGCGGAAGCGGCCCTGTAGTTTCAGGTAGTCGGTCACAGGCAGCATCTGCTTCGGCTTGTAGGTGGTCCGGGACTCGCCGCCCTCGTACTCGAACAGCGTCCACATACCCGTCTCAACGGCCAGCTTGGCGATCTCCACACTCATGGCCGATTCATACTTCCAGCCCGGTACGCACGGCGTCAGGATGTGCAGGAACCGGAACCCGGATATGTGTTTGGCCTTGTCCACCTTCCTCACGAAATCGTTGAAGTGGGCGATCGATAACGTGGCCGCGTATGGCGGATCATGCGCCTCGACGATCTTCATCAGATCCTTCTTGAAGGTCCGCTTTCCCTGGACCTTACTTCCAACCGGGGAGGTTGTTGTCCAGGCACCGAATGGGGTTGAGGAGGATCGCTGGATCCCGGTGTTCATGAACGCCTCGTTGTCGACGCAAACATAGATGATGTCCTCGTTCCGATCCAGGGCGCTGGATAGTGCTTGCAGACCGATATCGAAGGTCCCACCGTCCCCGGCAATTCCGACGACCAGGGATTTCTTGCCGCGACGGCGGTAGGCCGCCCTGATGCCGGTGGTGACCGCGCCGGTGTTCTCGAACGCGGTGAAGAAGTACGGAGTCCTGAACGAAGAGTTCGGGTATTGCGCGCTGAAGACGACTGCGCAGCTGGCCGGGACGTATACGGTGGTGTCCGGGCCGAGGATGCGCATCATGTTCTTGATGGCGATGGCAATGCCGCAACCGGGGCAGGCCCCATGACCGCTCACGAAGAATTCGTTGCGCTTGATGTCCTTGAGACCGTGCATCTCTTCCATCACATATCACCCCTAAGGTCATGCCAGTAAACGTCTCGGTCCGGCGTCTTCCCCATGCTGTCCTCGATCACCCGGAATGCCCTGGTCAGCTCTTCTGGAGTAAGGTCGCGGCCGCCCAGCCCGGCAATGTGGTCGGTGATCGGGAGCCCGTTCCCGTAAAGCGCGTTTCGAACCTCTGTGAACACCGGACCGTACGAATTGAAGGCAACGGACCGGTCGAAGACCCCCAGGGCCTTCAGTCCGGATACCGCCTCACACAACTCTTCTTTAGGGAAAGGGCGCATGAAACGCAATCGGATCAACCCTGCCTTCTTGCCCTCCGCACGCAACTGGTCCACGACCAATCGAGACGTCGTGGCCGCCGTTCCGATCGCCACCAAAGCATATTCCGCCCCGTCCATGCGGTAGAGGTCCAGCAGATCGCCGTACGACCGCCCGAAGCGCTTCGCGAAGTCGATGTCGATCTCTTTGATCACGTTCTTCGTCGAGTCGATCGCCCGGTCGAGCTGGTATCGCATCTCAGTTGCATACTCCGGAGGACAGATCGGGTTCATCACGATCGGGTCGTCCGGATCGAGCACGTTCATTGGCTCGTACTTCGGCAGGAATGCATCAACCGCCGTCTGATCAGGCACATCGACCCTCTCGACCGTGTGCGAGAGCACGAAACCGTCAAGACATATCATGACTGGCAGCATGACCCGATGGTCCTCGGCAATGCGGAACGCCTGCAGCGTCATGTCCAGCGCCTCCTGGTTGTCCTCAACGTAACATTGCAGCCAGCCAGATTCGCGTTCGGGCATGGAGTCGTTATGCTCGAGCCATATTCCGGCCGCAGCTCCGAGCGAGCGGTTCACGTTGGCCATGACCACCGGAAGCCGGATCTGCGGAGCGGCATACAGCATCTCATGCATTAACGCCAAACCCTGGGAAGCTGTGGCGGTAAACGTCCTGACCCCGCCGGCGCTGGCGCCGAGAGCCACGCTCATCACGCTGTGCTCGCTCTCCACCGGGATGAAGTCCGCGTCCATATCCCCGTTGTTGACGAACTCGGCGATCTGCTCCATGATCAGCGTTTGCGGCGTGATCGGGAACGCTGGGACCACCTCGACCCGGGCCAGCCTGGCCGCCCAGGCCACAGCATGATCGCCGCTGATGACCTTGACTACCATTCCTTGACCCCCTTGACCATCTCGATGGCATTCACCGGACAGACCTGGGCGCATATACCGCACCCCTTGCAATAACGGAAGTCCCACTTTTCGTAGTCGTCCTCGAGACGATGGATGCACCCTTCAGGACAGCAGAACCAGCAGCGAAGACAACGGATGCACTTCTCCTTGAGGTAATGCGGTGAACTGGTCCTCCAGGTTCCGGTCATGTTCTGCCAGGAACTGCCCGGTCCCACGTTCACCTTCCCGTACGATTCCGAGGGCAGCGTGACCCCGATCGGTATGTCCTGCCATTTCGGCAGCCACATCTCCTTGTGGGCGATCTCGCGGTTGCCCAGGCAAGTACCAACCTTGGTCCTGTCGAAGGACGCCTGGGCCGCGGCGGCGTTGATCTCCGCCGCTTGCTTCCCCAATCTCTCTCCGAACCGGTCGGCTATGGCTACCTTGATCGAATCCAGTGATACCAGGTCTTGGACCTTCGCCATGGAGCCTAATATGGAGGTGTTCACGATTGGGGCCTTGATGTACTCCAGGGCCACGGACGTAGCATCGACCGTCGCACAGCGGACGGAAACGCCCAGATCCACCTCCGAGGGGTCCTTCCTAGTGTTTATCACGGCCGACCCTTCGGGCTTCAGGCCTTCCCCCACCGGGTCGATGTCGAGGAGTCCCTCGTCAAGGATAACCAGCATGTCTGGTCGATAGATCTGTGATTTGATCCTGATCTTCTGGTCGTCGACGCGTGCGAAAGCCCTCACCGGTGCGCCACGTCTCTCCGCTCCGAAGAACGGGAACGCCTGGGCCTCGAGACCTTCGATGACCGCAGCCTCTGCAAAGGCCTGCGCCGCCATGACGGCTCCCTGACCGCCCCGACCGTGAAAACGAACTTCAAACATGATCTACCACTGGGCTGAAGATTGGTCCCGATGGTATATAATCCTGCACTGGCCGGACAGCCATCTGGTGTCGATGATTGCCAAATTAGATATGCGCTCGGCACAAGAAGATCAGGTCATTTGATCTCTTTGAACATCTCGCTCGGGTTGCCGCACACCGGGCAGGTCTTCGGCGGGTCGTCGACATGGATCTGGCCGCAGATCTGGCAAACGAAAAGTCTCTGCAGAGGAAGATCCTTTTTTCTATTCAATGACTGTTCCGCTTCCTTGAAGCTCCTTTCATGGTCCATCTCCACCTTCTTGGCGTAGTTGAATCCTAACGTGGCTTGAGACCTGCCATCTTTTTTCGATTGCTCGATGAATTCGGTGTACTTCTTGCTATGCTCGAGGTTTTCCCGTTCGATCGACATCTTGAGGTTCTCCTCGGTCGTGAGAACCCCACCTGACGTCCGCAAATGGTGCATGGCATGGACCGCCTCCGATTCTGCCGCGGCCCTGAAAAGCTTGGCGATCTGCCTGTGACCTTCCTCTTCTGCCGCCTCAGCGAATGCAATGTACATTCGACTGGTCTGCGCCTTGCCGGCGAAGGCCGACTTGAGATTGTCATCCGTGGTGCCCAACGACGTTCCGCTCCGAGTTTGATAATATCTAAGCATCGAAGATATATAATAAAATCTCAGCAAAAACGCCCTCTTGAGAATGATGGAATGTTAGCCTGGTAATTTCAAGAACGATCGATGGTAGAATAGAAAAGGGAAAGTGCCGCCCCGTGGCGGCGTTGATTTTCTAGACGTAGTCCAGCCAGCTCTCGTACATCGGGTCCTTGCCGTTCACGGCGGCACTGAACGCCTGCTGCAGCTCCTTGGTGATCGGTCCGGCCTTGCCCGAACCGATGGAGATGTCGTCGATATAGCTGATTGGGGTGATCTCCGCCGCCGTGCCGGTCATGAAGACCTCATCGGCCAGGTAAAGTTCGGACCGGGTCATCGACTTCTCCACGATGTCGTAGCCCGTGTTCTTGGCGATGATGGAAACGCAATCGCGGGTTATGCCTTCCAGTATTCCGGCGGACAGCGGCGGGGTGTACAGCACGCCCTTCTTGACCATGAAGATGTTCTCCCCGGTACCTTCGGCCACCTCTCCGTCGGCGTTGAGCATCAGCGCCTCGTCGAAGCCACGGTGCACCGCCTCCAGCTTGGCCACTACCGAGTTGATGTAGTTTCCGCAGATCTTGGCATTGAGCATGGCGGAGCGGTTCGTCGGCTTCTCCCACGTCGACGTAATGATCTTGGCTCCGGATTCTAGCTGCTCATTTCCCATGTAGGCGCCCATGTGTGTGCAGGCGATCGCGACCTTGGTAGGCATCTTC
>JBEKDM010000103.1:0-8726 GCA_050014375.1 Methanomassiliicoccales archaeon
GATCAGCCTCTCGGCAACCTTCGGGAATGCGGACATTGTGGTGGTCATTAGTGCAGTTCCAGTGACTAGGTCCGGCTTGACCTCGAGAACCGTCTTGACTACATCATCGACTGGCACATCTCTGCCCATGTCGACGACACCGTATCCATGGGATCTCAGCATGACGGCGGCGATGTTCTTGCCGATGTCGTGCGGGTCACCCTCAGCGACCATCATGACGACGTTGCCCTTCATGACGCGCTCTCCCTTCATGCTCTTCTCAGCGAGCTTGATTCCCCTGTCGAATGCATCTGCAGCGACCATGACGTGCGGCAGGTAGTAGATACCCCGTCCGTACAGTTCGCTGACGACATCCATTCCCTTCAGGAGTCCCTGCTCTACCAGGACTTCCGGGGTATGCTTGGCCAGTGCGGCCTTAACATCAGCCTCGACGTCCTTGTATTTCATGAATACAACGTCTTCGGCGACTTTCTTCAACAAAGCGTCCTTAGGGAGAATCTTTGCTGCTATGTCTTCGGGCTTCTCTTTAGCCTCTACGAGTATGTCGTAGCGCTTAAAGATCTGGTCGTAGTTTACACTACTTAGGTCCATCATTTTATACACCTCAGATATCCCAAAATCCCAATCGAGGATCTTAGGGTCTCCTCCGGGACAGGGGATTCCTTTTCCGGGTATATAAACCGTTTGTTATTCCGATAAATTCATAACTCAATTGTGTGAATAAAAATACGTTGAAAAATGACTTAATTATCGATTCGTATTTTCATGCTGGCAATCATTAATTGTCAGCTTTGACTAAATTTACTTGTTTATATACTAAAATTTGACATTTCTAATAGATATGTTATAATAAATATTATGATTCTGATAATCAACAATCTTTTCAAATTTCCCATTGAGGATAATATGTACCAGACAAAAAATGGGCTAGGTGTGGAATTCTTCTTGTCCCGAATCCTTCCGTAAAGAATAATCGAGGTACATTTGGAATATCATCTTCCCATGAATGATTCTTCTCAACTGTAGGTCTAAGACAAGTCGCAAGTTCAATCCTGTCATATGCCAGATGACAATCCAAGAAAGCATCTGAGAGGAGGATAAGATCAACCAGTCACGGAAAGAAAAGGGCCAGATATTATGATAAATAGACCGCTTTAGAAGATTTACGGTTTTTGTAGCATGTTTTCGAGTCATATTTGAATTATTGAAGGTATTATAACATCTAAATATCAACGATTGTTACAACCAAAATAGTTAACAATGGTTGACAATAATGTACAAGTTGACCTGATCAACGGAATGTGATGCGGTGAAGCATACCTACAGGTCACTTGTCTTTCTTTTCAACCGCTTTCACCCGGCGGAGCCGGCGCGCTGCGTATATCAGGACGGCACATAGTGCAAGTGGTGGCACCAGGACCGCGGCCAAGATGATCCCTTCATTCCCCTCGTCGACATGGCCAAGCTCGAACAATCCGGTCGACGAACCGAACACCAACGTCCCGTTCTTGGTTATCGCCGGAGAACCGACGAAACCGGTACTGATCCGATATGTCCAACGCACCTTGCCATCCACCTGAACGGAGTACATGGTGGTATCGGAGCCGACGTAGCATATCCCTTGCGAATCGATGGCCAGAGACCTGGTCACATTGTATCCGTCAAGCTTCAGGGTCCAGCCCACGCTCCCGTTCATGTCGAAGGCAATGAGGCTGCCGTTACCCGTCAGGAGCATAGACCATCCGTCTGACCGGATGCCTATCGAAGACCGTACCGGGAGGCCGGTGAAATAGAACCATATCAGAGTACCGTCTTGGCTTAGGCAGTAAACGTTCCCGTCGTCAGATCCGAAGTGGACATTGCCAGCGCCGTCGATCGAAGGTGATGCGCGCACCGGCCCCGAGGTCTGAAAACTCCACAACAGCGAACCGCTATGGTCAATAGCATAGAGTTTTCCATCCTCCGCTCCAAAGTATATGTTCCCATTGTCAGATACCGCTGGCGATGAGCGCGAGGTTACGTTCTGCAATGCCCTCCAGTTCAATCGGCCGTCAAGCGTGAAGGACATCAGGCCGGCCGATGTGACGAAGAGCGTGTTATTCTGTACTATAGTGGGCGAGGACCAGACCGGTGCGCTTGTGTTGTACTGCCACCATTTGGTGCCATTCCCGTCCAGGCTGTAGATGGACCGGTCCAGGCTGCCGACGTACGCGGAATCGTTCCACCCGATCGCCGGTGTTCCCATAAGGCTGTCGTTCCCCACATACCGATTCATGGCAGTGTGGTCCGCGTTTAGGCGGTATAGGACCATACCGGTGCTGGCAAAGTACGTGCCCCGGTCGGAAACGACAACGGAAGCATTGCCGGTGGCCCAGTACGGGACCCAGTTGATCGCCTGCCCGGGGTTTCCAGAGGTGTCGGTGGTCGACCGGCTGGTATGACTCGGATCGGCCATGAACACGGGCCATGAAGCCGAACCGGTCTCAGCGGCTGTGCTCTGACCGGCCATTGATGACACGGTCAGGGTCAATAGCGCAGCAATGATCAACAATGTCCTGTACTTCATCCCGATCCTGGTACTCACCAGGATTGTTGGAGATAATACTTTCCACGAAGAGCGCCCCCGGGACATTTCCATACTAGGAACGGCATCTCAAGCGGAGATGATGCCCCGCCTACCCGGCACCGTACTACCGCCAAGTTCTTATCCTCGCAGGGCTAAACAGTGTGGCCCTGGTAACGCATGTGCCCCGGGGAGATCACCATGGTGGACTACGAAGCGCTGTTGGCAAAGTTCCGGTCCTGGACGGACGGTCTCGACCCAATCGAGAGCAGAGTGGCTCTCTTCGAGCGCGTCCGAGACATACCGTTCCGGCCGACGGTGAACCTCTATGGAGACCGGGACGCCCCGGAAAGGACCACTGCTCAAAACTTCGGTAGCAGTGAGGCCAAAAGCATCCTGCTGGGCACTCTTTTCGAAATGCTGAACATCAAGGTCATGTACGCCACGTACTCGTTCCGCTGGGAGAACCTGCGGGTAGAGTTCCCCTCGAGCCTGAGGCAGTACGTCCGAGCCATCCCGGTGTCGTTCCATACGGCGTTGAAGGCAGAGATCGACGGGGAATGGGTCCTGGTGTACCCGACCTATGACCTACCGCTCGGCAAGGTAGCGTTCCGGGTCAACCGTTCCTGGAACGGTGCTTCGGACATGATGCTCGGAGTGGTGGAAAGAGAAGAAATCGTACACACCGACCCCATCGAAAGGGCGAAGTACGCGAAGCTGCGCCATGATCATTATGAAGAAGAGCAGATAGCGTCGCTAACAGAATTCTATGAGAAGCTCAACGCTTGGTTGGAAACTCTGAGATAGAAAAGTGATATGGAGCAGGGACCGCGATTTGAACACGGGTATGCGGATATCCGCCATTGAAGGCTGCAGTCCGCCACATGGCCGCTCTGTCATCCCTGCGTAATCGGGCTAATTCTGTTCAACATATATTAGTTTATCTCATGCTGGATTGACTGGAAAGACCCCGGTTCATGATGGTGTGATGTCACTTCTTGCGGATCGGCGACTTCTTTGGAGCGGAAGTCTTCGTTGCCTTCTTGACCGGCTTCGGTTTCGCTTCCTTTATCTCGGGGACGGCTTGAACGGCAGGGGATCCGAGCGACCGGACTAGGATGTCGCCGAGCGCGTCAGACATCTTCCTCAGCTCGAGGACGCGCGATTCGAGCTCCTTTCTTGATATTATCTTGGGGCGGTCCTTGTTAACACTGTAGGCGAGGGAACCGTCGGTGAACGCCACAAACTCGACGTGGGCGATGCTGTTCCGCAGCTGGCGGTCACAGGCGCGGGCGATTATGTCGAGACCGTTGTCCTGCAGGAAACGGAGCTTGTTCGCCAGGCTGTCCTCGGCGATGGCATCCAATTCCGAAGTTCCTGGACGGCACGAACCAACCTCATAATGGTGGCCGGACTTGGAGAGAAGTATCGTCATGATGTTGAGCTGGGTGGCGTAGATACCTTCTACCAGCATCAGGTAGTAATGGAGCATCAGCCGGGTCTCTTCCTCCGGCGTGCGGGAATCTATGTCGTTACCGTACTTCGTCATCAGGATGTAGTACTCGGTGGTATTGTGCATCTTGGCCTGCATCTGAGGCAGCATCTGCCCCCGGATGTGCTCGAGCATCTGCGGTTCCTTTACCTTGGCGAAGAGCCCGCTAACGATCGGTGAAAGAATTTTCTTGATCTCCGGATCGACGGGAGGGATCACCTGGTCCCAGCTGGCCTCCACCGCTGCGTCCTTCTGGCCGTCGTCTAACTGCGAATAACGCTCATATTCCGCTCGGCTGATGGCCTTGAGCCTGGCCTCGAAGAGCCTTCTCCTAAGAGAGGCTATGCTGACGCTAAGACCGTTGCTTGATTGCATCCCTATCCCTCGACGGTATTGGACATCAGGATAATGATACTATCTGGTCTAGATCGACAAGGTCAAGATTTATGCCTTGCAACCCTTATCATCTCTCGGGATGCATTCGAAATGAGGAGAGGAACGAAGGTCTTGCTTGTCATCATAGTGGTGGCGGCGTTGGTAGCACTGGCAACTGTCAAACCATTATCTAGCACCCCGGACAGGGGTACTGAGACAGCGGCATCGATCAAGGCGCTATTCAGCGACGCCACAACGGCCACGATCGGTCTCAACGGAACGACGACCATTCAATCACTTGACCTGAACGGAGCGGTCGTTAGCATCGGTGAGCTCAAAGCCACCGGAACCGATTGGAGAGCTTCGTGGACGATCGCTTCGACCTCCTGGCAAGGTTCGGTGCAAAGGTTGGGGACATCGAATCTCTCTGCAATCGTCATCGACCAGGACAATGACCGGAGGATGGGCCCCGATGACCGGATCCAGATCAGAAGGGATGTTACCGGTATGAGTCCCTCCATGGGGATGATCGTCGACGTCAAGTTCGCCGGAGGCATTGATGCGAACTGCAGTTTTACTTTCGCGCAAACCAGCGGTTCTTCCACCTTGGTGAGCTTCATCGATGTCGGTCAGGGCGATTCGATCCTGATCACGACGGCGGACAGCCGCACCATACTCATCGATGCCGGACCGCCATTGGCTGCCGGAGTGCTCGTTTCATATCTGCATAACCGGTCAGTTTCTGTCATCGATGCCCTCATCGTCACCCACCCGGACGCCGACCATTTGGGAGGGGCGGCCGATGTTCTCAGGGACTTCACGGTCCTTTCGGTCTACCATCCTGGCCAGGCCAAGAACACTTCTGCATACTCATCGTTCATCCATGCGGCGCAGGACGAGGGCTGCCCGATCCATACCGCCGTTGATACCCACGTCGGCGACTATCTCGGTCTTACCGCCTCGGCTACCATCGAGGTCCTCAACATCGATCCGACGGCCTCCGACGTGAACGACGCAAGCATCGTTCTGGAGATGAGAACACCGGGCAAGAGCTTCCTGTTCACCGGGGACATCAGCAGCGACGTGGAGAGCAATCTCATCGCCAACCACTCGTTCGATCTCAATATCGACGTGCTTAAGGTGGCGCACCACGGGAGCAAATACTCCACCAGCGATGCTTTCCTTGATGCCACCACTCCGGAGATCGGTGTCATTAGTGTGGGGGAGAATACCTACGGACATCCTGCGAATGACACGCTTTCCAGGCTGTTTGCCCACAATGTCACGGTGCTGCGAACAGACCAGATGGGGACGATCGACATCATTGCCTAGAGTATTCATGCTCAGTTCGGACCAAGGTGGAACCATCGACGAATCCGCCATCGCCGATCTTTTTTCTCCAGCATTATTCCCGGTTGTCATTCGAGCCAGAGTATCTTATTCTTTGAACTGGATTAGATCTGGAGGGCGATTGCTGCGAGCGATCTCCATCTCGAGGAGTTTGAATACTCCCTCAGGAGTAGATTTCTGTCCACCTCTCAATTTGATGGTCAATACATCGATGTGGGAGAAAGTGACCTCCTTAGGTTCCGAACCACCGCTCTTTTTATTGTCATACAGAGTCAATGCTCCGATGATGTTATCCTTATGATTTTCAAGGAGTTTCTTTCTTTTAACATAATTGATCTGAGCATTTAGGGTGGGTAAACCGATCTCTACTACGTAGTCAAACCTACCATGGCGAATCACTGCTGGATCTATTTCCGACAATTCAGAATTTGTTATCGTGATGATGATTATCCATCTCTTATCATGTAATCTCTGTAGCCGCGGCAACATGCCAGCGGTGATAAATGCACCGGCTGTTCGACTCTCCAGTTGCGCGTTTTGAGGCCTTGTCTTGAAGAATTCTTCGCACTCGTCTAGTAATACAATGACCCGTCTCATCTTGGTCAGGTCATCAAAGATCTTCGCGGCTTTGGCATCAAATCCTTCAAGTCCATTGCTTAGAAAATCAGAGGGGGACAATGTGATCAAAGGCCATTTCAGCGCCTCTGACATTCTCTTGACAGTTGTCGTCTTTCTGGTCCCGGATGGTCCATGGATGATCAAGGAGTTCATGCTTGACGGTTGATGGATCCAACTCTGGCTGATCGGTTTTGCCATGACCTCCTTAAGACTTCCAATGAGGGCCATGCCATTTGTGGGATCAGAGATGTAATCCAACTCTTCCATCTCGATCCAATCAGGTTTCCTAATATTCGGGATCATGTCCGGCCAGATCGGAAGATTTGGTGTCGGTTTGGGATAGGAAAGGCTATAGTCCTTCAATAGTAGATGCTGCCTGAGTTGAAGGAGTGCATCAGAGTAGCTGATCAGGAACATTAGTGCTGTCGCTGTTGCCCAAGATTCTATGAGGCCTGTCTTTCGGGTCCGGTCGTTTGACCATCCTGAAATTGATCCGACCTTGTTGAAGTTGGACTTTGCCAGATTGAATGCCTGATCGAGCGCCGGCAGGATCACTTCACAGGAATTCAGATCGCCCTGGTGAATTCGCCTGATGAGAAGATGGGTAAGAGATAGGGCAACCTCATAGCTTGAGACATGGAACATTACATTTCCTTCATATGAAATGTTAGACGTTGGCCATGCGCCATCATGAAGTTGGGAATCCACTATTGATTGTATGGCCCGAGCGGTAAGGAGGTCCGCATCTGAGACCTCGAAACGATTCAGAAGCGCTATGCAGAACATAAGTTCAGCTGGATCGTACTTTGATGTAACTCCTGCATATTCATAAGCCAGGAGGCGTAGGAAGTCTTCTTTTATTTTTTCGATCAATATGGGATTAGCTTCAAAAGTCCAATCGGAACTTGCCGAATGGAGCATATCAAGTGCCCTGATGAGATGGAGGGTCACCAAATGATGCACTTCATCTTTGGGACTCGCCTTTCCTCCGTTCCATTCCTCTAACAGAATTCGATTCTCCTTAGCTATTTCTAAGGCCACCTCCCGTATGCGGTCGAGATCTACGTCTAAAGCAGTTACTTCTTTCAGATTGCCGAGAATTGAAACAGAGAAAAGGATCTGGCTATCTGTAAACATGTTGACGCCGTTCGTTTCGGACAGCCTCACTATTTCCGTTTCACTCCCCAGTCTTGAAAGGTAATTCTCGCAAACCCCCTTCAGAACGGAAGTTATATTGTCTATTTCACCGGGCAATTTTTCATCATCCAGTAGATCCGCTTCGTAAAGGAATCGTAGATACTGATGAAGAGCGATGAAGGAACAATTGGTCGAAGTTGGATGTAATTTACTGTCCTTTTCATTGAGCTGGCGGATCGTGCGCCAAAAAGTTCCATTTTCCGGATTATAGAATGATTCCAGAGACCTTCCGGCACGTAATATCCAATCCTGAAGGGAATTGATCTTCTCATCGAGGTTAGCTCTCTCAATCATGTCTTAGGTTCTCCCATTTACAGGATGTAGAGTAGAGCCCGCAATACTTGAACCAATTCGTTATTGACCTCTATATTCAATGTTCTCTTCGATTGAATTTCCTGATCTTTGAGAATTTCTAGGACATATGAAGCGCCCAGGAGCGAATACCGTACTTCTAAATAATTCGACAATAACTACTTGAACGGGGAGTTAATGAAAAGAGTCACCAAAATGGCCATATCGGGCATTCTGCTCTTTGCATCGACTTTGGCGATATTGGTATTGGTTCAATCGGAGTCGTCCTCTTCCGATAATTCCATTGAATTAGTAGTTATGATCTTGGTCTTAGTATCATTCCTGAGCGTTCTGGCCGTCATAACATTCTCCAAAACCGGATGGAGGGTGGAGGGATCCGAAGATGAATGGGCCGCCTCGACCATCTTGAATCCGTCAATATTGATTTTCAGAGGCCGCAATAAAAAAGAACAAGAACAGGTCAATGAGAAAAAGGACCAAGAAAAAGATGATGAACACTACCGCCGTAGATGAATTGATTCGCCTTCATGGAATGCCCTTTTCGGATTGATTGGTTGGCAGCCGTAATATCTCACCATATGAAGACGCTGGTTCTTAGGTTGCCTCCATATCGATCCTTCAAAAATGTCCTGATCGAAACAACGGCCTTGAAACACCGACGTATCTCACGGTCAAGATTATTATCGGCTTGACCATTAAGGAACGAAATGAACCCGGACCACTGCAAGGATGTCTCGTTGCGCCACGTCGACTTCTCCCTGACCGAGCAGAACATCGCCCAGAACATCGACGGTAAGAAGGCCTACACTCGCACAGATT
>JBEKDM010000104.1:0-8713 GCA_050014375.1 Methanomassiliicoccales archaeon
GCATCGAAGGGACCGGAGCTCTTGATGGTTCCGGACAAGGATCTCCATGATCTCCTTTCCGTCATCACCGCACCTGCCGAGAAATATGCCGCCAGGATCTATTCTGCTCAAGGAGAGGCGGCACGGGGGTCGTCACAATTCGACAAGGCCTTGGCTTCAGCCGACCAATTGATGTGCATGATGAGCGAGGCAGACAAGAAGACTGGAACATGCCTTAAGGCCAGGACATTGATGGACAAAGGCGACCTGGAGGCATGCATCCCCTTCTACCTAGCGGGAAGATCGATGGCCGCATCGCTTGACATCATGCTCGAATGTGACTATGCCGAAGCGCTGACCAGGCTGAGAAGGTTCGAAGAGGCCCGCCAGTGCCTGGAAGAAATAATGGCCAAGGGACTCAAGGGAATGGACCCAGAGGGATTGGAGCTAGTCTATTTCCAGTTAGGCAGCGTCCTTTTCCGATCGGGGAAAGGTCATGAGGCGATCAGATACCTGAGCAAGGCGCTGGGTCTAGCCAGACCAGGTGACAAGAGCCGCATCTACCAAGGCTTGTCCGAAGCCTATACATCGATCGGCATGCCGGAGAAGTCCGTCGAATACGCCAAGAAGGCCAAGCTCAAATGATCGGGCTTTGCCTCAGCGTATCCAGGTCGGTGACATAGAGTTCACGGATGTCCTTTAGGCCGTAGCGCAACATCGCGAGACGCTCGAATCCAAGACCCCAGGCGAGCACCGGGTGGTGTATTCCCAAAGGAGCGGTGACCTCGGGTCGGAACACACCGGCGCCGCCGAGCTCCATCCAGGTGCCATTGTAGTAGATGTCGATCTCGAGCGAAGGCTCAGTGTACGGGAACGGGCCAGGCCGGACCCGCACCGTGTCGAAACCCATACGGTGGTAGAAATCCTTGAGGACTGCCACCAGCATGTCGAAGCTGGCATCCTCCTCCATGATGAAGCCTTCGATCTGCACGAACTCGGGCAGGTGGGTCATGTCGAGCGACTCGTTACGGAAGATCCGCCCGATGGAGAACAGCTTGGCCGGAGGCTCGGGGTGCTTGGCCAGGTACCTGACGGAATTCACCGTGGTATGTGTTCTGAGCAGCGCCCTCTCGGCCTCGGTGCGGGACCATTTGTAGCGCCATCCCTTTGAACCGGTGTCGCCGCCGTTCTCATGCATCTGCTTGACCTTCTCGACCACCACTTCATCTTCCAAGTCCAGCCTGGCCGGGTTCTTCAGGTAGAACGTGTCCTGCAGATCGCGGGCCGGGTGGTCCTGGGGGGTGAACAGCGCGTCCATGTTCCAGAACGCCGGCTGTACGTACTCCTCATCGATCTCGGTGAAGCCCATCTCGATGAAAATGCGGCGCACCTCATCGGCCATGCGGGTGAGCGGGTGCTTCTTGGCCGGGTAAACGGACGATGCGAAGGTCCGGATGTCATACTTACGGAACTGGATATCCTTCCATTTGCCGGACTGGATCAGTTCGGGCGTCAGCTGGGCAACCTCCTGCTTCAACTCGACGCCGAGGGAGATGACCTCCTTGCCCGCCTCGGCCATGATCAGTTCGCGGGAAATCACCAATTTCTCGGCGATGATGTCCTGTCGGGACTTTAGCTGGGCGATGATGTTCTTGTCCGCCTCCTCCTCGAAGAGGTCGCGTTCTTCCAGTATCTTCAGGAAAGTTTCATCGGCCATATCGCCGGAGATGAAATTCCTGCCCTGCTCGGTGAGCGTGATCGTGGGTTGGCCAGACGATTTGTCAATATTTGCAAGACCCTTGCGCTTCAGCCAACCGACGGCGAGCGACGAAACTTCCGGAGTGATCTGGGCTTCCATGTCCTTCAGGGTGGAAACCCCGTTCACCGTCGCCAGGTAGTTCAAGGCACGGCGCTCGGGCAGCCCGACCACGTTTATGTCCTTCGTCTTCAGGGAGTAACACTTTCTCGCGCTCTCCTTTACCGTGACCAGACCCTTCGCCTGCAGCCAGGAAGCGGCGTTCATGACCTCGACCAGCTGTTCGAACTGACCTGCCTCGAAGATCCTTTCCGGCGACGCATTGCCGTTCAGCTGGTTCAGCGTGAGGAGCACCCGCTTCTCTTGGTAGCTCAGGCCCTCTAGGATCTCCTTGGCGTTCATATGCTGTCAGGAAAAAACTCCTCTCTATTTGACAGTTTGTCTATTGCGGCCTACATTCAGCCGGCTTGATATCGAGGACCGGCGTTCCGTTCAGTGCGTCCAGGCCCTTGACGGTAAGAATGTTGTTTTTGACCGCTATGAGTTTCACCCGGGTCACGCCTATCGGATTCGGACGGTTGGGACTGCGCGAAGCGAACACTCCCACCAATGGGTTGTTTGGGTTGCCTTTCGGGTGCAACTTCATCTGCGGACCGGGGCTCCGGTCGAACCAGAAGATCACGTCGATCTCCTTCGACTCTTCCAAGCGGAATAAACCTTCCACAAGTCCTGGGCAAATCACGATCTCGGATACCACTTCGGAGAAATCGGTGCTCTCCTCGACGGAGTTCCGGACGAGACCGATCGGTTCCAGGTTCAGCATGGTTCCTTCATCAGGAAATCGTCGAGCTTGTCCTTGGCCTCCTCGCGCTTTTGCTGGTGCACCTCGAGGAACTTGACGATCTTATCGGCGAGCATCATCTTGCATTCGCCGCACAGTATCTCGCCCTTGCGGCACTTCTCGGAGAGAGAGTCCATCGCCTTGTCGTCCTTCTCGAACAGATAATACTGATACTTGAAGACGGAACAGACCTCGGGCTTGCCACCGGTCTTGCGCTGCTCTTCGACCGAGACCGCGCCTCCAGTGAACGCAGTGCCCACCTTCTTCTTGATCGCCTTGGGATGGTCGGTAGTGTATATCGTCGAGTTAGGCTGGGACGAGGACATCTTGTCGCTTCCAGAAAGTCCGGGGAACATCTTGTTGTGGATGAGAGCTGGCTTGTTGTATCCGAGCAACGGCGCCACGTCACGAGCGACACGGAAGTGAGGGTCCTGGTCGATGCCGCAGGGGATCAGGCAGGGCGTGCTCCTTCCGTAAAGTGCGTTCTCGATGAAGCAGGGCGCCGCCTGCATGCTGGTATAGTAGATGGAACCGATGTTTGTGCTGTTGTCAAAACCGAAGACCGCCTTGGCGGTCGAGAATGTGACCCGCTTCGCGACCTTCAATGCCAGCGGATAAAGGGTCTTGATCACTTCGGTGTCGACCATGATCTTGGTCTTGTTGATGTCGAAGCCGAGCGCGATAACGTCCAGTGCGTTCTCGTACGACATCTTCTTCGTGTCCTCCAGCTGGAGGTTCTCGTTGAAAAGGAACTTCTCGTCGTCGGTCATCTGGAAATAGAGGTTCGAGCCGAACATATCCTGGAGATACTTGGTGAACATCCAGGGCATCAAGTGCCCCAGATGGGTATGCCCGGACGGGCCCCTTCCGGTGTACAGGAAGAACTTGTTGCCCTTGTCATATTCGTTAAGGATCCATTCCAGGTCCCGCTGCGAATAGACGATACCTCTTTTTAGCATCGGGTGCAGCTCGCCATATTTCGAAAGGCGTGCCAGCATGTTGTCGTCGATGCGCTTCGTGCCGAAGCGGACGATGAGCTCGTCATAATCGATGTCGCCCGTCACTTCCCAGGGCGTGACCTTGAAGTCCTTTTCCATTTGCACACCAGCGGGCGGAGAATGGTTCGGAGGGTAAAAAGGATTGCGAACGGAGATGGACTATGCGATCATTACCGCCATTCAAAAAGGTTCATTCTCATAATCTCTTCATAAGAATATTCACCGATTACTCCCCCTCTGTTGTATCTTTTTCCTCTTCCTAACCCTTTCCCGTTATCTTTGATCAGTATGTGCCATCTAGTATTGATGACATTCATGATATCGTTCACGGTATTGGGTGGTTTGTATCCTGAATGATATTTCTTGCCATTCTTTAGAACTAACTTGAAAGCTATTGGTGAATCGTACCATCGAACACCATCATTTCGTGCAATATATTGACTTCCATCTCCTCTAATTATCTCTATATGGTCTATTTCGCTTATGGGTATAATGTATGATTTCTCCGAAAATCCGAGAGACAAACCTGACGGAATTTCTACATGACCCTCATTAATTTCTATCCGTTTACTCCCAACAAGTTGATTGCGTATCGATACCTCCGATTTGTTAAACAATAGCACGGAAGCCAGGATCATTAAGATTACAACGAAGTAAAGTGCAATCTTGTTTTCTTCGTGTGATGGTCCATTAAAATACCCGAGGTACAAGGCTGCTAATATTGTGCTTATACCTATTATTCTAGTAACCCATTGAACAACCAAAATTGACGACCTTTCGAGTCTTTCACCTTTAAATATATATCTTGGAAGCCGCTCAAGAAACACTGTCTCTTCCTTATCCATAATTAGCCACCGCGGTAATCATTCCAAAGGAAGATATTCCTGCATCAATTAAGGTCATTCCCTCTAGTATCTTATTTGCTGTTGGACTTATCTTGCTCTCCGAATCTTCTGCAAAGAAGATTTCCCAGCATCCATATGAAGATAGAGCGACAAAACATCCTAGAGATCGACCCTCTCCACCACCTTGCCACCCTTGAAGACCACGCGCTGGCCTCCCCCGAATCCGCTATCGACCACGTTCACGCCCCACTCTGATTTCATGATCCCGACGGCCTCCATTATAGTCTCTGGTGGGCGATTACCGGATCTCCGCTTCCTGCCTTTCTTCAGGTAGACGACGAACTCGACCGGGGAATCATGCCAGATCAGGCCGTCCTTTCGATTGAATGGTATATTGAACGATCGAGGTCTCTTGAGCCGTAAATGGTCGATCTCCTCCTTGTGAATGAACCCACCTTCCTTGGTGAATTTCCGGGAATAGAGTGGAGGGATCTCCAAACCGTTACCATAGACCTTCAGCGGTCTCGATGACAGTCCACCGTTGATGTAGGCATCTTCACTAACGACAAAGAACAATACAGTTGCAAAACTCGCCAAAACGTCGCACGTTATCACTATAGATCCAAGGATGTTATCATGTAACTCAGTCTGTATGGACAGTAAGAGTAATGATAGTCCCAGCAGGCTCGATTCACGCCATAGATAGGCGCCTAAGAGGAGCCTGCGGTGGGTTCTCCGCCCTCCCGGTAGATAGCATGGCAGCAATCTCTCCTCGAACACCAGGTTCCCCCTGTCTATTTCGGTCATTGCTCATGCCTCTGACTCATATTTGTCGATGGTCGTTCCCAGGGCGACCACCGAGACGCCAACCCCCAGGCCTGCGACCAATTTGGAAAAGGCGTTTTGTATCATCGATTATTCTTCATGCCCATAATAATTTGCATCCAAGAATTCAACTCCATAAATCCACCGGTTTCCCAAACGAGTCGAAAGACGCGAACCCTCGCCAACCTTGGTCAAAAAATCTACGAAGCGTTGTAAGGTACAATTCCTTTTAATAATGCATTTCCATCAGCTGGTTCGGGTCAAGAATGGACTTAATATTATTCTTCTTGAGTTTCGTCATCATCTTACTGGGATGCGAATTCTTCACCAATGGGGTCGAATGGGTTGGGAAGAGGTTCAACCTGGCAGAAGGTGCCGTAGGGAGTGTCCTGGCCGCAGTGGGCACAGCCCTTCCGGAGACCCTGATACCGCTTATCGCGATAATTACCCTCGGCGGATCTGCGGGAAAAGATATCGGTGCGGGTGCCATCCTGGGCGCTCCGTTCATGCTGGCGACGTTAGCGTTGTTCGTCTGTGGGGTGTCGGTCCTGGTGTTCCGCAAGCGCCGGGGAAGAAAGACCCTGCTGGTCAACGGCGTACTGGTGCGCCGGGACCTAAAGTTCTTCCTGGTGGCATATTCGTTCGCTGCCGTGGCCGCTTTCATTCCGCCACCCTATGATATCATCCGCTGGATAGTCGGGTTCTCCCTCATCCCACTGTACATCTACTACACCTACGTCACCATGACCACCGGTGCAAAGTGCGGCGAGAGCGAGGAGGAGCAGAAAGGCCTCTATGTCCATGGGGCCGTTTGCCGGTTGAACGGATGGAGGAGCGTTGACCCGGACGAGGACATCGGGGAGAAGCTCAGGGAACGCATCTACCCGCCGGACCCACCGACCTATATGATCGTCATCCAGGTGTTCATGGGATTGATGGGCATAATCGTAGGCGCAGCGATGTTCGTGGACCAGATCAACAGCATCGCCGCCACCATCGGCATCCCGGCGCTGATCTTCGCCTTGATGGTCTCCCCGTTGGCCACAGAACTTCCGGAGAAGTTCAACAGCCTCATGTGGATCCGGGCAAAGAAGGATACATTCGCCATCGGCAACATCACTGGGGCGATGGTGTTCCAAAGTTGCATACCGGTCACCATCGGTATATTGCTGACACCCTGGCATCTTAACATTAATGACACGACCCAGTTCCTGGAAGCGGTCTGCATCGGCATCGCACTGTTGTCTGGCTTGGTGCTCTATTGGAGGTCGTCGCACAAGGAACTGCACATGTCCGGCCTGATGATGGGCGGGGTGCTGTACCTGATCTTCTTCATTCTGGTGCTCATGAACGCATGAGCGCCTACATTTTTTCATAATCAGGCCTTATCATTTTATCTATCCATCCAATTAATCAACCTGCCGATGGATAACTTGCGGCCAGGCATGTTCGATCAGGATCGCCTTGAGCGGTCCAAGAGGATCTCATGGTTGGACATGGACCGGATCGCGGGGACGAAATGCCTTGTGATCGGAGCGGGAGCGCTGGGCAACGAAGTGGTCAAGGACCTGGTGCTATCTGGATTCAGGCACATTGAACTGGTCGATATGGACCATGTGGTCCGGTCCAACCTCAACCGCTGCGTGTTCTTCCGCGAAGGCGATGCCGAACAGAAATTGATGAAATCGGAGATAGTGGCGGCCAGGGCGACAGAACTTGATCCATCGTCGACTATCGTCCCTTCGATCTCCCGGGTGGAGACCTACGACGTGGATAGGTTCCTGTCCTTCGACCTGGTCCTGGGCTGTCTGGACAACATTGCCGCAAGATTGCATGTAAATTCCCATTCCTATCTCGCTCGCGTACCTTACATAGATGGCGGCACCAATGGCTTCAGGGGCAAGGTCCAGGTGGTGATCCCCCCGGACACACCATGTCTCCAGTGCGCCATGAACCGTTCCCACTACCGCGTCATGGAAAAGAGGTTCAGCTGCACAGGCGCCGACGTGAGCTATTTCGAGCCGAAGATGCCGGCCGAGATAACCACCACGAGCCTAGTGGCGGCCATCCAGGTGCGTGAAGCGTTGAAGATGGCTAGCGGACAAGCCGATAAATGCATCCGGAACGTGATGTTCTATGACGGTCTGAACGGAACCTCAGAACAATTTGAGGTCGACGTCGATTCTGATTGCCCGATGCACCAGCTACATCCTTGAACAGCGAGCTGGAGCGAACAAGCCATGTTCTCACAAATGATTACTCTAGTGCCAAGCTATTTTATATCCGAAATCGTCCAGCGTTCGGGGTAAAGTAATGGGAGTCAGGGTCATCATAAAAAATGCTGAGACCGGAACGAACGTTGCAATGGACCTAGAACCGACCAATTCGGTGCAGGAGATCATCGACAGCATCGCCATGTTTTGGGAAAAAGATGCTGGTGCTTACGTTATTCGAAAAGGCAAGAAACTGCTCAAAGGGGAACAGATGATCGGGGACCTGGGTTTCGCCGAGAACGACGAAATAGAGCTTATCCCCGACCCCGAGGGCGGAATCTGATGCCCTTGCCGAAGGACATCCTGGTTTCCCGCTTACGGAACGAACTTACACAGTGCTCGAAATACCTGAAGACCAGCCTAGACACATCAGACGAGAAGCTGGAACACTATCCCGCAGAGTTCGATATCGAACTACACAATACGCCTGGTCCGGTCCGGGAGAACGGCAAGGTGGTCAACCGATATAACCACCGGTTCCGGATCATTATCTCCTCGAACTACCCGTTCGAGAAGCCCGCGGTCATCTGGAAAACGCCCATATTTCACCCGAATATGATGTTGCCGGAGGACGGGGGCCATGTCTGCACCAAGCTGCTGAGCGAGTGGGGCTTCAATTCCACGTTGCTGTCCTTTGTAAAGGGCATCGAATCATTGCTTATAGCCCCGAACGGAGAGAGCCCGTTCGGCACATCGAGCTGCACCGAGGCAGCCGCCTTTTTCAACAGTGGCATTAAGACCCTCCCGATCGTCACGACCACCCTTCCCAAGGTGGTGCGCAAGTGACCTTGCCGAAGATAGTCGGAAGCAGCGAGAGAAAGGTCCATGATAAGGCCCCTCCAGAGAAGGAGCGCATTAAACCGCACAAATGGCTCTCCAACGCCTCGTTGCAAAAGTACATTGAATCGGAGCCGAATGGATTCGACCTCTACTTATCCAAGCTGGCCGAGGAGAAGAAGAGCTACAAGCAACTTCGAAATGATTTTGACGCCCAACTACTGGCGATGCGCGAGGGATCGACGGCCTCCGGCAAGGATGAAGTCGGCGAATTGGCGCGCGTGTTCAATCACATGGCCGAACGTCTCGGGCAAACAGGCGATCGTTCTGGACAGCGGTATAAACGATGCTCAAGCGAACAATTTCGGCAGAAACTGGCATGCGGCTACAACACTGATAGCGGGAACCGCAAGCCAGTA
>JBEKDM010000105.1:0-8682 GCA_050014375.1 Methanomassiliicoccales archaeon
AATACATGCATAAGATGGCTGAACAAGGACTCGTGCAAAAGAAATTCGAATTGCTCGGCCAAATATCCAGGCACGATATCCGCAACCAAATGGTGATCATCAACGGGATATCCGATGTCCTGGGTATGAATATGGATGGAGAACAGATGGCCGGATCCCTTGGTTCCATCCAAAATGCATCGGAGAGGATCGTACGGATATTGGAGTTCGGAAGGGAGTATGAAGAGATAGGGATCAGAAATCCAGAATGGATCGACATCCATCGCATGATCTCCAGAACATCCATTAACTTCAATCACGTGAATATCTGGATCGACCCAACGTTGGAGGGTGTCTATGTGTATGCCGACCCCTTGATCGAACGAGTGTTCTTTAACCTCTTCGACAACGCCGTCAGACATGGTGGGAGGACCACTGAGATCAAGGTTCTAAGGTCCAACAACACCGAGGGCCTGATAATTGCGGTCGAAGACGATGGGTTTGGCATATCTTTAGAGCACAAGGACCGTTTGTTCCGATACGGACAGGGGGAGAACGATGGATTCGGTCTCTATTTATGCAGGGAGATCTTGGCCATTACGGGGTTAATGATAATGGAGAGCGGATCTCAAGGTGAAGGAGCACGGTTCGAAATACATGTCCCTCCCGGAAAAAATGAGGTCCCCATGGGATTGGAGGTTGGTGCGGTCCGGGCATTCTCGACCGCCAACCGAACCAAGGTGAACGACGATCGATGAGATTTCTGGAACAGTAGATAATCCACTGATCAAGAAGACTATTTTTTTACTGGATACTATTATCGACTCCATATATTATGATAAAAAAATAAAAGTGGGGACGAGCTCGCCAACCTGCTCCGAAAAGCGCTTCAAATCGAGGTTGGGCTCGAATCGGTGGCCCAGTGGGAGGCGTATATTTCTGCAAAAAATTATTAATTCCGGTTAATGATCTTTGAAATGCTTTCAGAATCGGAAAAGAACAAAACATTGATAGGGGAACTACTAAACAAGGTCAAGGTCACTGGCTCCAGCAATGTCGGGACCGCAAAAACCTCACATCTTTAATTTTGAGGGAAAGGAGGACCAGGAGGTAATGGATGAGCTCTACCAGACCGTGTTGCTCATGCTAAACGCCTTCACATTGATCCGAGAAGCATTAGTTGATTTAAATATGGACGAATTTATTGATCCGAAAGACCAGGAAAGCTTTTTCGCGATCCTGAACGCATTGATCGCAAAAGGCGAAGACCATGCAGCAATGGCATCGAGCCACAGAGGCAGCGTTCAAAGGATTAGGTAGGTCTAATTCCGACTGGTAAAAGAGTGCGAGAAGGGGCTTATCCCGAGATATTTGCACTCTGATTACTGGATAAAGCAGGATGTCATCGTATCCGCACCATCTTTCCTCTGTTGGATGATACCAATGAGGCGTGAATCGTTTCTTCTCTGATCAGATCGGCGAGCGTCGAAATATAGAACTCCTTGTCTGCAGGGTCGAGGAAAGAGCCGATGCTGTCTCCGGCAACTGCATCTTTGATCAATATATAAGTATTGAGCATGAGCATTTCTGTTTTGAAAGCTGGTCCATCACCTCTTCGTCCTCTTTTCCAGAAAAGTCGAAGACATGAGGCGGAATCGGCGTCAGGACTCTGGAATTCGACACCTTGACCTTTGAAAGCATTTCCTCGACCAGGCCCTTATGCCTCTCTGAATCTGATGGCAACTGAAAAAGCATCTTTCTAAATTCATCATTCTGGGTTGTCACAAAGGCTTCCCATTGCGCCACGGATTCGAAACCTTCTTCGATCTGCAACACTTTCTTCAGCATCGCAGCAAGTTCATCCCCGGTCTTGAAGCCTGTCATAGGCAACATTATCATTGGCGTCTTTCCATATTTATTCTTTGGGAACTTCAACGCTGGATTCTGTCATTGACCGAATGATCCATTTCAAGATCGTGGATTTCAGACAATAAGAATATAACCGATGTTGCGACTAATAATGAGTATGGCATGGGTTGGAACAAACAGCGGTGATGGGAGAGATCAATGACGCTGGCAGAACCGTCTTTGGATGACCTTGTTTCAGCAATGGTCCGAGGTGACATGGAAACGGCCGTCAAAGAGACGACCCGCCTCAAAAGAGAGGGTGTGACCTCAGAGAGGATCGTGCTGGAAGGTATCGAGGTCGCAATGATCAAGATGGATACCAAGTGCACCATGGAGGACTTCAACCTGCTGGAGATAATGCTCGTAGGAAGAGCGGCAATGGCAGTCTTGAAGGAAGTGGTACCGGCTGGTAACAGATCCATGTTCACCAAAGGCTCTGTTGTCTTGGCCACAATGGAGGGAGATGTTCACGATCTGGGCAAGAACATCGTCAAGATGGTGCTCACGGGCAAGGGGTATGAGGTGATCGATTGTGGAAAGGATTGTCCGGTAGCAAGAGTAACATCCACTGTCGCCCTGAAGGACAGTGGTATCATTGGAGTGAGCGGCCTGATCACTTCGATAGTTCCGGCGGTGAGGGCTCTCAGGCCGTCCCTACAGATGATTGGAATCACTAATGTCAAGATCATAGCAGGTGGAGCGGCACTTCACCAGGCATCCGCACAGGAACTTAATGTAGACCATGTGGCGAATAACGTTTTTGACGGAGCTAGCTACATGGAATCGTTGAGAGGTTAGTCACATGAGACCATTTGAGCTAGTCCTGAGAACCGTTCAATTCAAGCCGACCGACAGAGTTCCGGTAATACCGCAGATCTTTGGCCACGCTGCTCTGTGCAACCAAGTTCCTCTATCCAAATACCTGAAGGACGGGAGAGTGCTGGCCGATTGCCAGATCAGAGCAGCAGAACGTTATCGTTCGGATGCGGTGTTCGGGTTGATGGACGTGAACGTTGAGTGCGAAGCGTTGGGCTCCGAGCTCGTCTATCGAGAGAACAATTACCCTTACATCAAGAGCGCCCCGCTGCGGGAGGGGAGCTGGAAGAAAGAGCTGGAGGTACCCGATCCGCTGAAGGACGGGCGTTTGCCCGAACTGTTGGAATCGATCAGGATCATGCGAAAAGAACTCGACGGCAAGGTTCTGGTCACCAGCTGCATCCTGGGGCCGTTTACACTATTGGGACAATTGTTGGGAATAGACAGAGCAATGTACATGATCAACGATGACCGGGAACAGTTCGTCGAACATCTAAAGTTCGCGGCAGAGGTAGGCAAGATCTGCGGAACGGCCCAGGTCAAGGCTGGCTCACAGGTACCGATCGTTTTCGACCCGTCCGCCACCCAGATGATGCTGACCCCAGTACTTTTCAAGGAACTGGAAGTTCCGGTCCTGAGGGATCTGTTCGGGTCGTTACGGGCAGCCGGGGCGTTGGGGACCTGGCTTCACATCGCGGGACAGACAACGAAGATATTGCCGAACTACGCCGATCTCGGGGTGACCGTGGGCAATTTCGACAGCGAAGTGACCCCCCAGGGGGCAATAAATGCGCTTCCAAAGACATGTTTGGACGGAAATATCAGGACCCTTTCTTTCATTATCGATTCTCCTGAAACGATAAAAAGAGAATCGCTGGACCTTATCAGTGTTTTTGCCAACCGCGGAGGTTTCATTCTATCCTCTGGATGTGAGATCCCGTTGGAGGCAAAACCGGAATGCATTAATGCGATGGTGACGGCGGCAAAGGGGGATTAGCCCCACGCCGAAGATCGTGGTCTCGATAAGTGGGTCGAAAGTGACATCGACCTATGTTCCAGGCGATGAACTGAGCAAGATCCTCAAACGAATGAACATCAACCTTCGCATCGGGTGCAATGGTAATGGGACATGCGGGCTGTGCTGTGTTATGGTCAATGGTAATGATCTGAACAGCCCGACAGAGAACGAAAAGGTGAATCTGGCCGAACCAAAGCTGAAGGAAGGGATCAGATTGGCCTGCCAAACCTTTCCGTGGGGGGATATTGAGGTTGAGGTGCATGAGAGGAGCGAACACAATGAATGGCTGATCTTCCCCGATGGACCAAAGATAAGGAAGATGAAACAGTGTGCTTCGGAAAATACGATGGCAAAAATCGGCTTCGGCATCGCGGTGGATCTGGGAACCACCAACATCCAGATATCAATGGTAGATGTCTCTAATGGGGTCAGGGTGGCTGGCATCCAAAAGGCAAATCCGCAATCGGCATACGGGGCGGACGTGATCACCCGTCTGGTCTATAGCAGCCAAAACCAAGAGTCGGCCGATGCCCTGAGGGACATTGTTCTAACCACCGTCAAAGAAGGTATGACCAATCTCAGCGAGATGGTCGGCCTGGGGGCCGACCAGATCGGTGAGGTCAGGTTCGTAGGGAACACCGCGATGCTCCTTATTTTGGCCTCGGAAAATCCCAAGATGCTACTGGAACCGAGCAACTGGATGAAGAAGATGGAAGTGATCGAATGGAACAATGCTCAAGTGAGATCCGCCTTGGGATTGGGACCCGAGACCAACCTCAAGATCACTCCTCCACTGGCGGGCTTCATTGGTTCCGATGTGACCGCCGATATCATCGATGCTGGAATGATCTGCGACCCAGGACCGAACCTGTTGATCGATTTTGGTACGAACACAGAGCTCGCCCTGTGGAACGGCAAGGAATTGTTGCTAACAGCGGCTTCCGGCGGTCCTGCACTGGAAGCGGTGGGAATATCATGCGGCATGCCAGCGGAGGATGGGGCCGTCCATCATGCCCACATTACGGAGGGCGGTGATCTCCAGCTAGAGGCGCTTGGATGCCAAGGCGCCAAAGGCGTTTGCGGCTCCGGCCTGATCGATATGGTTGCCGAGCTGCTCCGCCGTGGACTGATCAATGAGAAGGGCAACTTCAAGGATGCGGTTACGAGCTATGCCATCATTCCGAAACTGGGGGTTTCCCTGGACAAAAAGGACATTGACAGCATAATGAGGGCGAAAGCAGCGGTGGCCTCTGGCATCCAGGTCCTCCTCAAAAGAGCTGGTCTACAGGCCAGCGAGCTGAAAAGGATCTATATCACTGGCTGCTTCGGAAAGCATCTCGACGCAGGCAATGCCATCAGGATCGGCCTGCTTCCTAATGTGCCATTGCAGGTGTATTCCGTTCTGGACCGGGGGGCACTGGTCGGATGCGAGAAGATGGTAGCGTACAAAGGATCGGCTGACATGGCCGAGCGGGTCAATAAGCTCAGCACGCTGATCAATCTGGCAAACGAAGAAGGTTTTGAGACTCTCTTCATGAACAACCTCTACATCCGGCAGACGAGCAATGAGATACCTGACAGAAACATCGGAATAGAGAAATATATAAAGGCCTCCCAATACATTCTCAGCGTAAACAGCCAGGAACCGGAGATCGAGATGTCGAAGGCCATCCTAACGTTCTTGGGGGCAGACATCGCCGGTATGGGCTACCGAGATGCAGAGGGCCGATTGATCATCGAGCAGTGGTCCAAGAAAGAGAACACCGGAATGAAGAACCTCCGGAAGGACATTGTTGAAAACGCATGCTTGGACGTACTGGACACCGGATTCCTGATGAACCTGGACGTGGTGGAGGACAAAACGAATCTCCTGCTCCTGCCGGTCGAGATCGAAAGGCAGACGACACACGTGTTGATCGTCGGTTATTCCAAGGACGTCCATTTGGACAATGATAGTATGAATATTCATCTGGCGGTCGCCTCTCTGATAGGGACGATCATACAACGTCTGAAGAACGAGGAGGAATTGAGGCGGCACCGTACCGAACTGTCAAAATTGGTGGATGAAAAGACCGAGAAGCTCGTGGAGAGCGAAGAAAAGATCCGTCTACTGATGAATTCCGCTGCCGAGGCGATATACGGTATCGACATGAATGGCAACTGCAGTTTTTGCAATAATTCCTGTCTCCGTCTACTTGGCTACAAGTATCCTGATGAGCTGCTCGGCAAGAACATGCATGGGCTGATACACGGAAAGCACTTGGATGGAACGCTCTTCCGAACGGACGAATGCAATATCTCTCATACGCTCAAAACCGGTGAAGGAGCACACGAAGACAGAGAGGTGCTATGGCGTGCTGACGGCACGTCCTTTCCCACCGAGTACTGGTCATTTCCTCAGCTCCATGATGGTGGGGTGGTTGGAGCTGTGGTGTCATTCTTGGACATCACCGAGCGCAGACGCTCGGAGGAGGCGCTAAGGAAGAGCGAGAAGAGGTATCATGTACTGGTGGAGAGCGCCAACGAGGCGATCGTAGTGGCGCAGGACTTCATCCTGCGATTCGTCAACCCCACGGCGCTGGCATTAACTGGTTATTCGGAAAAGGAACTCATATCGGCATCGATCGCACCATTGATCCACCCCGAAGACGTTGCGATGGTGGCGGAACGACATGTGAAGAGATCCCGGGGGGATCCAGTCCCAGATCGTTACGTCTTTCGATTGTTGACAAAAGGTGGAAGCATAAAATGGGTCGAGACGAGCGGGGTCATCATTGATTGGGAAGGTCATCCCGCCACGCTTAACTTCCTGACGGACGTCACCGAACACAAATTGGCAGAGGACGCGATCCGGATGGCGAACAGGAAGTTGACCATCCTCGGCTCGATCACCCGTCACGATATCGTGAACCAGCTCACAGCGGTCAAGGGTTATCTGAGCCTTCTCAGTCCGGGCATCATCGACCCCAAAGGGAAGGACCGGGTGGCGAAGATAGACCTGGCGGCCGGACGCATCCTGGATCTGATCCAATTCACCAAGGACTATGAGGTGATGGGGGTCAAAGAGCCGATCTATCAGGAGCTTTTCGGAGTGGTCAAGGAGGCGGCAAAAGAGGCCAACTCCAACCAGGTCGTTCCTGACGACCATCTGAAAGAGTTCGAGGTCTTTGCCGATCCGATGCTGGTCAAGGTGTTCTACAACCTACTGGACAATTCGGCCCGACACGGAGTGCGGGTGCACCATGTCTGGGTGAATGGGCATGAAGAGCAGGATGGGCTGCACGTGGTCTACGAGGACGACGGGGTCGGGATCGATGCAGAGACCAAGACCAAGCTGTTCCAGAAGGGATTCGGAAAGAACACTGGACTGGGGCTTTTCCTGATACGGGAGATATTGGGGATCACAGGGATCGAGATCACCGAGAACGGGATCCCGGGGAAAGGGGCCAGGTTCGAGCTCATCGTACCTGCGGGCAAATACCGAAAAGTGGCCAGATCGTAAAGGCAGGCGGAAGGAACTTCCAGACAAAGTGGAATGGCCCATTCACATCAGTCAGAACCATCATTCAAGCATGACCGTCCGCGCCTGCTGCCGCACGAACTGTTGCAGATACTCTTTCGTGCCCGACCCTTTCCCGGTCGAACTGGACGCTTTCCAGCCGCCGAACGGCTGTCCCCCGACCATGGCCCCGGTGGTCGCGCCCCTGGGCCGGTTGGCGTAGGCCACGCCTGCCTGGATATGGTCGAAGAAGAACTTGATCTCGTTCGGATCCTTCGAGCATATGCCGGAGGTCAGTCCATACTCGACCGCGTTCGCCTTGGCCAGTGCCTCCGGCAGTATCTTGAACTTCTGAGCCACCAGGATGGGCGAGAACAATTCGTTCTTTACCAGGAAATGATCTTCCGAAAGACCGATCACGATGGTCGGTTCGACGTATTGCCCCCGTTTACCTTCATTCTTCAGCACGTTCCCGCCAAACAGCACCTCCCCATCCTTCTTGGCCATTGCCACGTACCTCTCGTAATCGGACACCGCCTTCGGGTGGATGACAGGGCCCAGGTCACATTCCTTCAGACGCGGGTCGCAGACCTTCAGGTCCATGGTCCGTGACACCAACTTGCCCATGAACGTGTCGAAGATGTCATCCTGGATGTAGACCCGGGAGCATGCCGAGCACTTCTGACCGGAGAACCCGAAGGCCGAGTGGACAACTCCCTCCACCGCCTTATCCAGATCTGCGTTCCGTGTGACGATGCAGGCGTTCTTGCCGCCCATCTCCGCGATGATCGGGATGGACCAGCCTCGGGGGTTGGTGCGGAGCAGCCTGAACCCGACCTCCTTCGAGCCGGTGAAAGCTATCCCGGCGACCTTTGGGTGGTTGACCAGATGATCGCCCACCTCGGCGCCTGAACCGGTAACGACGTTCATCACTCCTGCCGGCAACCCGGCACGCACCAGCAGGTCGTAGAACTGGTACACGGCCAGCGGGGCTACCGACGCAGGTTTTACTACCACGGTGTTGCCGGTGATGAGCGCCGCAGTGGTCATTCCGACGCTTATCGACAATGGGAAATTGAAAGGGCAGATAACGGCGAACACTCCGTACGGCAGCATCACGCTGACCGGGTCCTCGTCGTCGTAGGGCGGGTTCTTCTTTTCCCGGAAGCCCTCGTTCTCGATGATCGTCTGAGAATAGAACTCCAGGAAATCGACCGCCTCGTCCACCTCGCCTATGGCCTCTTCCCGGTTCTTGCCGTTGTCGAGCGTGATCGCCGCCGCAAATCGGAAGACCTCATGCGCCATGATCTCGGCTGCCTTATGGAATATCTCCGCCCTCTTCTGGAAAGAGGTCAAGGACCATTCCTTGTGAGCGTTCTCGGCGGCGGCCACCGCTCGCTCCACGTCCGCCTTTGAGCATTTAGGGAAACGACCGACGATGAGATGCTGGTCGATCGGGCTG
>JBEKDM010000106.1:0-8609 GCA_050014375.1 Methanomassiliicoccales archaeon
AGCGGATTTCGAGGTGATCCCCATATCGTTCATGGCATAGAGGATCCTCCGATGCACCGGCTTCAGACCATCGCGCACATCCGGCAACGCTCTGCCGACGATGACGCTCATGGCGTAGTCGATGTAGCACTTCTTCATCTCGATCTCGATCGATTTCGGGACCACCTGGAAGCCGGCATTCTTATCCTCTTGCACCAAAGGAACCGCGACCTGGACCGCTTGTTGCTCCGCAACCGGTGTAGTCTGCTCTTCCTTCTTTTCCGGCACGTTCTGTTCGGCGGGCTGATTGTTCTGTTCTTCGTTGTCTGACATTTTGCTCACCTCACACGTCCAGGTTCTCTACTTCTTTGGCATGCGCCATGATGTATTCCCGCCTTGGTTCGACCGCATCCCCCATGAGAACGGTGAACATTTCGTCCGCCTTGACCGCGTCATCGATCGTGACGTGCTTCATCACCCGGGTCGATGGGTCCATGGTCGTCTCCCAGAGTTGGTGCGGGTTCATTTCTCCCAGACCTTTGTACCTCTGGGCGTTCGCCCCCTTGCCCATTTCCGACACTGCTTTCTGCATGTCCTGCTCGGTATAGACGTAGACTTCCTTCTGGCCGCGGTAGACCTTGTACAGTGGCGGCTGTGCCACGTAGACGTAGCCGTTCTCGACCAGCGGCTTCATATAGCGGTAGAAAAGCGTCAACAGCAGCGTTCGAATGTGCGCCCCGTCGACATCGGCATCGGTCATGATGATGACCCGATGGTAACGTGCCTTTGCTAGGTCGAACTCGGTGCCGATGTTGGTACCGAGCGCCGTGATCAGGTCGCGGATGGCGCTGCTCTTGAGGAGCTTGTCCATCCTCGCCTTTTCGACGTTCAGTATCTTGCCACGAAGGGGCAGGATGGCTTGGAACTCACGGTTGCGACCTTGTTTGGCGCTGTTATGGACGAAGACCCCTGAGGCCAATGCAAAATTGTGGGTATAAGGGACCTCAATGTCATAGACATCGATCTTCTCATCGAACTTCTCGACTGCTACTACTTTGTGATTGCAATAAGCCATAACATCTTCCGGCTGCCCTTCAACGGGAATCGGATTATTGGATGGGTTGAACGAAAGCCAGTTCCCGTAATTGGGGTTCCAGATGACATGTCCAGAGCGTTCAGACCGATCTCGATAGAGGGGCATCAACGAATCTCCGGTTTTGAGGTTCTTGGCCTTCTGATACTCTCCCGTCCTGGTCATGAACAGGTGATCAGGAGTGCACCTGATGTTCTCACCGTTGTCGAGCATGACGCTGATAGCATCGGCCTTTGCCTTTGTCATTCTCGGCTCGGTCATTTTCATTATCCGGACATTACCGTCTTTGCCGAGAGTGTAGCAGTAGTTCTCCTTCCCGGCCGCATGCTCCGCGACCAGCTCGTTGAAGCTCAGATCGCGCCCATCCGCCAGCGCCACCTTGGTGTCGCCCGAGAAGCATCCACCTGCGCTGTCACCCTCGACGATGTATATCTCACATTTGGACGGGTCTCTTTCGGCGCAGTCGGCCAGTTTGCCCGGCAATGCCGCCGACTCGAGGAATCCTTTCCTCCTCGTCAGCTCGCGCGCCTTCCGCGCCGCTTCCCTGGCCTGCGACGCCAGTATCGACCGTTCGATGCATACCTCGGCGACCTTGGGGTTCTCGTCCAGGAACTCCTTCAGCTTGGCGCTCAGGACCGAGTCGACGATCCCTTTGATCTCCGAGTTGCCCAACTTGGTCTTCGTTTGGCCCTCGAACTGCGGCTCCGGCACCTTGAGGCTGAGGATGGTGGTCAGACCTTCCCTAACGTCGTCACCGGTCAGGCCTTCGTCCGACTCCTTGATGAACTTGTACTCTTTGGCGTAATCGTTCATCGTCCTGGTCAACGCCGAGCGGAACCCGTTCACGTGGGAACCACCCTCGATGGTGTTGATGTTGTTGACGAACGAGTAGAACGCCTCACTGTATGCGTCGGTGTACTGCATCGCCACCTCCACGATGACGTTGTCCTTCTCGGCGATCAGGTAGATGGGTTTGTCATGCAGAGCCACCTTGTTCTTGTTGATGGACTGGACGAACTCTACGATGCCGCCTTCAAAGTGGAACCTCTCCTCGCGGCCGTTCCGTGCATCCTTGAAGAAAATGGCCACGTTCTTGTTCAGGAACGCCAGGTCCTTCAACCTGGAGGCGAGGACCTCGTCGTCAAAGTTACGATCGGGGAAGATCTCCGGGTCGGGCATGAAAGTTATCGTGGTGCCGGTCTCGGTGGCCTCGCCCACCATCTCCAATGCCTTGGACAGTATGCCGCGCTCGCAGCGCATGTGCCACTCTTTACCCTCACGGCGGACGCGTACCTCGAGCCATTCCGAGAGCGCGTTGACCACGGACATGCCGACGCCGTGCAGTCCGCCAGAGACCTTATAAGACTTCCGGTTGAACTTTCCGCCAGCATGCAGAGTGGTCAGCACCATCTCCACGGCCGGCTTGTTGTACTTGGGAAGGATGCCGGTGGGAATTCCCCGCCCGTCGTCTGAGACGGAACAGCTGCCGTCCTGATTTATGGTGACCTCGATGCGGGAGCAGAACCCCTGCATCGCCTCGTCGATGCTGTTGTCGACTATCTCGTACACCAAATGATGGAGCCCTCTTGTGTCCGTGCTCCCGATGTACATGCCTGGCCGCTTTCGCACGGCTTGCAGGCCTTCGAGCACTTGGATGCTCTCGGCCGTATAGCTAGTATCCTCCATAATTTCAACTCCGATGAACCTGTCAACCTGACGTCTTCGATATGTCTCGACCGCGTTTCCGTGCCTTGGGAAAGGTGGTCGTCTCCCATCCTTCTGTTATATAAAACCGAATGGCTTCGCGATATATAAACAATGGCCTCGTCTGGCTATGGTCTGAAAAACAGGCCTGGTTTCCGGCGTTCTCCGGGGGGCGTTCCTCTCCGATGCGGACGCAGGTTTGCGAAGAGTCCGGGGAAATGTCTTTTAGACTGGAGTGGCTTTGCCGGAACATGACGATTATGGAGACTGCCAAGGGCGGTCTGACCGAGGAGATCGAGGCGGTCGCCGGAAAAGAAAGGATGGACCCAGAGAAGGTCAGAAGGCTCGTCGCCTCCGGCCGAGTGGTCATCCCGCTCAACCCGATCCACGGCGCGGCGGCATGCGGGATCGGAGAAGGCCTACGGGTCAAGGTGAACGTCAACCTCGGCACCTCCAGGGACATCGTGAACGTCGAGGAAGAGCTGGCCAAGGCCAGGCTTGCAGTGCGTTACGGCGCCGACGCTATAATGGACCTGAGCACCGGCGGGGACATCGACGCCATCCGCCGGCGCATCATCAAGGAGACGCCGGTCCCGATCGGCACCGTCCCGATATACCAAGAAGGGCTCAGAGCGGCCCGCAGGAGCGCCGTCGTGGACATGGACGAGGACGACATCTTCAATGGCATCGAGAAGCACGCCAAGGACGGCGTCGATTTCATGACCGTGCATTGCGGGATCACCAAGGAGAGCGTGGAGCGGCTGAAGCATTCCGACCGGATCACCGACGTTGTCTCTCGGGGCGGTTCGTTCCTGGTGGCTTGGATCCTCCACAACGAGGAGGAGAACCCGCTCTACCAGAGGTTCGACTACCTGCTGGAGATGGCCAGGAAGTACGAGTTCACATTGTCGTTGGGCGACGGGCTCAGGCCCGGTTGTCTTCACGACGCCAGCGACGGCGCCCAGATATCAGAGCTCATCATACTGGGCGAGCTGGTCAAACGCGCGCGGAAGGCGGGGGTGCAGACCATGGTGGAGGGCCCGGGACACGTCCCGATGGACCAGATCGCCGCCAACGTCCGCATGCAGAAGACCATATGCGACGGCGCCCCGTTCTACGTCCTGGGGCCGCTGGTCACCGACATCGCACCCGGTTACGATCATATCACCGGTGCCATAGGGGGGGCGATCGCCGCTTTCAGCGGTGCGGATTTCCTCTGCTACGTGACCCCGGCCGAGCACCTCGGGCTCCCGGACCTCGACGATGTCAAGGAAGGGCTGATCGCCTCGAAGATAGCCGCCCACGCGGCCGATATCGCCCGGGGCATCGACGCCGAAAGGGACGACCGAATGGCCCGGGCCCGGAAAGCTCTGGATTGGGAGGGAATGTTCGCCGAATCGCTGGACCCGGAAAAGGCCCGCCGTTACCGGTCGCGGGGCAAGACCGAGCAGAAGGACGGGTGCTCGATGTGCGGTGATGTCTGTGCCATGAAGATCGTCGGCGAATATCTGAAAAAGGACCTGTGATTGATAGAAGATGGAGCCACTGAAGGGAATCGAACCCTCAACCTAGTGATTACGAATCACTCGCCCCGCCATTAGGCTACAGTGGCGTCTGGTTTCCCAACAAATGTTCCCATCATTTAAAGGTTTCTTAGAACCCCCAGCAATGACGTTGCCGTTATACACGGCCGCCCTAGAGCGGGAATTCGAAAACACTGCGCGCCATAGCAAAACGATTTAAGCGCTCCGGTTCATGTTTCCCTGATACAATTGCAGCCTATGTTCGGTATCTCGCCTGGTGTCCTTGTCGAACAGCGACGCGGAGGCCAATCTTCCCTTAAGTCTCTCTTGGACAGCATGAAGGAAGGACAATTCACCGGATATCTGGTCACGGGGATGATGCTGGACGGGGACACAACGAACGGCGTCATCGCCGTCGAGGGGGGGAAAGCGATCTTAGCACTGTACGCCTTCCGGCCGTCTGGCAACAACAGTGTGGAGATGACCTACCGGGGCGAGAGGGCGGTCGAGTTCACCTGCGGTGATGCTCTGTGCCCTGAATCGCAGCTCGAGCTGCATGCCCTGAAGGACCTGAAGGAGGTCAGGAAGGTCCTGGGGGAGACCAAGGACGGGGTTGACCTTGCCCGTTTCCTCGATAACTTTTACCACGACCGTCTGGAGGCACCGGTGCATCAGCCGGAGCCGATGTCTCAGGACACACCGAAGCCAGGCCCGGTACCGATCCAGCGAGTGGATTCGCTCAATTCCATCAAGGACATGATCGTCCAATATCACAAACGGAACGCCGAACGCGGCACCCGGAGGGCCGGATACCATGAACTGGAGATCGACATCGTGGAAGGCGAGTCATATCTGGTGGAGGAGCAGAGCCGCGAGTTCTCCTACGGAATATTCGCTTCCATGGTGGAGGACAGCTACAAAGGCATTGGCATCACCCGGATCAATCCCCGCCTGCTCCGCTCGAAGATCGAGGGCGAGAAGCCGCGGATCCTGTGGCTGACCGACCATGAATCCGCGACCGAGGAGACAGTTCCGCCATCACTCGAGAAGATCATGGTGATCCTGGAGGAGTTCATCCTCAAGAACGACCAGACCGTGGTCCTGGTAGACGACCTTCAGTATCTCATAAGCTGCAATACCTTCGAAGGCGCGGTCCGTTTCATCCGCAACCTGGTGGACAAGATATCGGAACGTTCTGCCGTGTTCCTAGTCTCGGTGGACCCGAACTCGCTCAACTCCCAGGAGCGCTCGGTCCTGGAACGCGAGCTACGCGTGGTCCGGGACCGCTAAAAGATAAGAAAGAAGAGGCGTTTAGATGCGCTTCATCTCGGCCTTGAACTCGATGAGCCGGTCCAGCGTCTCTTCGTACTTCTCGCGTTTCATCGCCATGCCGGCATCCTTCAGGATCTTGACCATGACCGACACGTCCTTGCCGTCGGCCTTCGAGTCGAGCAACGTGCTCTTGGCCTTCCTCATCTCGCTCTTGAGCACTTCCGGCAGCGTTTTCATGATGTCCTCGCGGCCTTTTCGGGACAGAATGCCCATCATGCTCCAGTCGCCGCGTTCCCCTGCCTCCTGTGCCTCTTTGAGCAGGTTCCTCGCCTCCCTGACATCGACATAGAACCTTTCCGAGTTCTGCACCAGCTTGTCCAGCGACTCGCAGATATCGTGCGCCTCGATGTACTTCCCGGTGACCTTCTCGGCGGTCTTGCGACCGTTCTTCGATTCTTCCAGGGCTGCCAGGAGCTCTCCCTGTGAGATCTTCTCCCGCAGGTGGTTGATCGATTCCGTCATCTCGGAGGTGTCACCGCCCATGGACTTGGCCACCTCGATGAGCTTCTCCAGATGTTCGACCTCGCGGGTGAGCCTCTCCTCGATGGCGAACCTGACGGACGAACGGCATTCCTTGACGCACTGGACGGCGGTGGCGATGTCCTTCTGCTTGCCGGCGCGCACGGCCTTGTCGATCATCCGGCGGCACTCAGAGGTGTCGATGTCGAAATCCTTTGCCATTGCCATCAGGGGTTTTACCTCGGCCACCAGGACCGGGAACTGCTTCTTCAGCTCCTCGTTCTGCTCCGCCTCGATGCGGGCCTGCTCCTTCTGCTTCTCCAGCTCCTTCTCCTTTTCCTTCTGGTCCTGACTCGGCTCCTCTTCGCCTTCGACAGCGATCTCGAACTTGGCACCACAGGCAGGGCATTCCTCGCTGTCACTAGGGATCAACTTGCCGCACTCGGGACATTCCGATTCCGAGACCTCCTCGATGACGAATTCCACCCCACACTTGGGGCATTTCGTCGAATCTCCGGAGATGTGCGTTCCGCACTCTGGACAGTCGAACTCGAACGATTCCTTTTCCTTCTCTTTGGATGAACTCGAACCTGCCATCGAACCACGACTCGACTGCTATTCCTTATCAGATTACCCTTGGATTATTTATTGCTGTTCATGTGGGTGCCCGACCTGAGAACAAGCCCTGCCGTATTCTTCCCTCATGGCCACGGCATCCTCCACCGGTATGGGCGTCTCGCATATGATGGTGCACTTCCCCGACAGCCCCTGCAGGACCGGGACGAGCAGCGAGAAATCCGGGTCCTTGGTACCGAGCGGGAGGTGCCGTTTCTCGCCCGCCTTGGTGTACTCGATGCAGCTATAGTGGCAGTGCAATCTGCCGGGGCTTATCGAGACCGCTTCGTCGACCACCTTGCGGAAGTCGCCCTGCGTCCGCAGGGACCCGCCATACCGCGCATGTATGTGGGCGAAGTCGACCACAGGCTTCACACCCTTGCATGAACGGACCACGGAGCGTATCTCCTCCAACGTGCCCCAGGTGCTGCCCCGGCCCATGGTCTCCAGGCCGAGGACGACGTCAAGGCCTTCCTTTTTCATCTGGTCCAGGCACTCGGAGATTCCGCGCATCACCGCCTCGGTGGCGATCTCCGGTTCCTTCCCGGCGTAAGTGGCCGCATGGATGACGATGATCCAGGCCCCGGCCTTGGAGGCCACCCGGGCAGTGCGTATGACCCAATCCTTGCTCTTCTCGTAGGTCTCGGGAATGGAATTGAAGCTTATGTAATAGGGAGCGTGGGCGCTCAACCTGACGTCCAGTTCCTTGGCCTTCCGGCGGATCGCGGTGGCGCGCTCGTCGCTCATGTTCACCTGCCGCCCGAACTGGAGCTCCAATGCGTCGAGGCCTCTATCCCTGACCATCTCTACTGCGTTCGCCCCGTCCTTCGCCCCCTCGGGATACCCCGCCGGTCCGAACCGCACCATGCACACTACATCGTCCCAGGCCGATATATGATTTGACCCAACGTGGTGCGGTGGGCTCAAAAAGGCTATCTATCGGTAAGTCCGTAGTATCCCTGGAGTGGAAATGGAGACCGAGGGGGTGCCGGTGGAGATACCGCCGGAGTGCAACGTCATTATCGGGCAGTCTCATTTCATCAAGACGGCCGAGGACCTGTACGAGGCGGTGGTCAACTCGACGCCGTCCGCGAAGTTCGGTATCGCCTTCTGCGAGGCGTCCGGCCCCCGGCTGGTGCGCGTAGAGGGCAACGATGAGGAGCTCAAGCGTGTGGCGGCGAAGAACGCCATTCGCATAGGTGCTGGACACACGTTCGTCGTGCTGCTCAAGAACGCTTTCCCGGTGAACGTGCTCGGTGCCATCAAGGCCGTCCCCGAGGTGTGCTCCATCTTCTGCGCCACGGCCAACGAGCTGCAGGTCGTCGTCGCCAATGATGGCAACGGCCGCGGTGTGATCGGCGTGATCGACGGCAAGTCGCCAATGGGAGTGGAGAACGATGCAAACGTCAAAGAAAGAAGGGAATTCCTCCGAAAGATCGGATACAAGCGCTGACGAAGACTTCCTGGACCAATATGAGGTCACCGCCAAGTACTACGACATCTGGTACGAGGACTTCACCGAGGACTTGGAGTTCCTGAAACGGATGGCGGAACGTACCGGAGGGCCTATTCTGGACTGCATGTGCGGCACTGGAAGGACGCTTATACCGCTGGCCAAGGAAGGATATGAGATCTCCGGTTTCGACGCATCGGAGGCCATGCTGGACAAGCTTACCGCCAAGATCGAGACCCTCCCCGAGTCGGTACAGGAGAACGTCCATATCGGGCACGGTGACATAAGGAATTTCGTCTGCAAGAATAAGTTCAAGCTGGTCGTCATCCCGTTCAATGCGTTCCTGCACCTGCTGGAAACGGAAGAGCAGGAGGCGGCCCTGAAGAACGTGGTCGACCACATGGCCAAGGACGGGCTGTTCATTTTCAGCATATTCAATCCCCGGCTGGAC
>JBEKDM010000107.1:0-8514 GCA_050014375.1 Methanomassiliicoccales archaeon
GTCGGCCAGCGCATGACGACCCATCTCGTGCCCGGTATCCTCTGGTTGATGTGTACCGGCCCCCACCAGTACTTGGAGTAGATGGCCATTTTCTCTGCCGGGACATCTGAGTTCTCGGTGACGTTGGACGAACCTCTCATCCCGATGTAGACCTGGGCTCTCTTCATCTTCTCCATCTCGATTTCGCCGATCACCTTCATGGCTGCCTCGCTCGTGCCCATGTAGATCTTGCGGAGCACCCTGGGGGACTTTTGGGAAACGATCGGAATTCCGCCCGCCTGGTATACCTTCTCCACCAGTACCTCGACCATTTCGTCCGGGATGTTGAAGGCTTCGATATAGACGATCTCGCCAGCCTTGAGCCCGGTGGAATGACCGACGATAACGTCTGAGAATTTGCCCAATCTTGGGTCGTACATGGAAGAATGAAAGACAAATGGCGGTTATTAATAACCTGGCAAGCCCCGCCAGAGACTTGCATCTAGACCGTTATTTCTTGGCCTCGACGAAATGCATTGCCCCGGAGTTCATGCAGTACCGCATGCCAGTCGGCTTCGGTCCATCGTTGAACACATGGCCGAGGTGACCTCCACAGCGGGCACATTTGACCTCTTCCCGGATCATGCCATAACTCCGGTCTGTTTTCGTCTCCACATGGTCCTTGATGATAGGGGCCCAGAAGCTGGGCCACCCTGTCCCTGAGTCGAACTTGGCATCCGAGGAGAACAACTCCAGACCGCATCCAGCACAGGTATAGACGCCCTTCTTCTTGTTGTCATGATACTTGTTGCGGAACGGTGGTTCCGTGCCGTCTTCCCTAAGCATGTGATACTCTTCGGGTGTAAGGAGCTTGTGCCACTCTTCATCGGTATGGCTGATCTTGTCGACCATAGGTATCAAAATTAAATCACGCAGCCGCCATTATTATAATCTTCCCGGTGGCCTCTGGATTTCTTGATCGGATCGGATCTTTATTTCCATGAAATCGTACATGGTATCTCTTTCCAGATGGCGCTGGTTGAATATCAGGATTGACGACCGTCTGGCATATACATTGATGACTGGCCATATTCGTTTTTTGTGCAATAAATAGATAAGGAGATGTGTTCGCCCGATACCTGTTTCAACCTGATCGAATGGGGGAGCGATGACCATAGACCGACAAAATGATTGCCAGACGCTCTTAACCGGTCACCCCATCATCATCGCATCAGGGTCAGCCTGCATGGCGCCGAAGATGTTCCCTTCCGTATCCTGGAAATAGACCATCACTCCGACCTTCGGGATCTCCATCTTCGGAACGACGATCTTGCCGCCGTTCTCTGTTATCTTGTTGATCGTTTCATCGATCGATTCCACCATTATTGTGTTGATGACGGATTGGGGCAGTCCCGTTCTCGGCTGTATCGCACCGTTAATGCCCGGTTCAGCCTTCTCGCCGGCCATGACCAGCCAGTAGTCCATGTTTCCGCCTTCATATTTTTGGGATTTCCAACCGAATACCTTTTCGTAGAATTTAATCGCCCTTTTCGGATCATCAGCGCCAATCTCGAAATGCATGATTTTCGACATACGGAACCTCATTAATGCGGTTTGAGCGCTCATTATTTAATGAATTCTTCAAGAGCCCGTACGTGAATTGGTCCAAGTCAATTGAGAATCATACTTAGCATTCGATGGAAAATGAAGATGGAAAGGATTTGGAAGTGATGATACCTTTCACTTCCATTCATAGGCGGAGCTCGTGAAGTCCATCATGTTTCCCTGTATGTCTACCACCGCTATGATCGAGTTCATCCAGGCATACTTTTCCGACTTGGTCATAAAGGTTACGACCATTATCCCTTTCACATCACCCTCATGGCGCTTGGAATGACCCGATCCTTTCCATACGACCGTCTCTTTGTCCTCGGTTATCATCATTCCGTGCCACTTGCCATGTGCCTTCTCATCCATTCCGATCCTGATAGTCCCAGAGCCAATATTCATTCCGCTCGGGAATTCCCCGACACCCATGACCTCCGAGTTGAACGACTGCTTCATCACGATTCCATTTGCGTCAATGGATTCGACGAACGTCATAGTGATCTTACCCTTCTCTTCGAACAGCTTGTCTCCCATTGCCATAATAAGACCTCGTGAGTTGTGCGGGGCGGCCGATATTACTATTTTGTTCGCCCTAATCTCGGAATAAACTTAGAAGTTTGAGGAAAAGATAGAAAGAAAGAGGTAGTGCCCTACCCACTTAGACTGGCCGATTATTATTATTATTATTCTAGTTCGATACCTAATGTTTTGAACTAATGATTCTTCAATTATGAATGACTGGCATATAATGAATTATCAATGTTTCTAAAGTTCCTGACTATAAATGAATCTGAATCCTCTAGATTTCACTAACATTTTTCTGAACAATTCCAGCAGTATTATGATCGGAACGACGGAATAAAGCATAGCCCAGCTCTCCCACGGCAGGGCCGCGGTCCCTAACGCCATCTGCAAGAGCGGCACGTAGATCATGGCAACCAATAAACCGATCTCCAGCAAGACAGCAGCTGCCAGCCACCAGTTATGCTTTCTGCCCTTCCACGGCAAAGCGATAAGGTTAGAACGGACGGTGAGCATGGTTCCCAATTGACCGGCGATGATCCCGGCAAAGACGGTCGTCGTGCCCAACAGGTAACCGTCGTGGTCGGACATGCTGCCCATTCCCAGCGTCCAACCGTGCTGCGACCAGACATTGAGACAAAACATGAGCGCGAACAAGCCGATGACGGCACCGATGACCAGTGTCCTAACCAGAGCTGACGGGCTGAAGATGCGGGAGGTCCGGGATCTGGGAGGCCGTTCCATGGTATCCGATGCGGGAGGGTCGAGGGTAAGGGAGAGAGATGTGGGTATCTCCAGAATGAGATCGATGGCCAGTATCTGGATTATCGTGAGCGGGAGAGGGGTCCGCAAGAGGATGAAGATTATGAATGCGACCAGCTCGGCCCAGTTATGCGTAAAAACATAGAGCATGAACTTCTTGAGATTGTCGAAGACCGCCCTGCCTTCCTCTATGCTGTTCACGATAGAAGCGAAATTGTCATCGAGAAGCACCATGTCAGCGGACTCTCTGGCCACGTCGGTGCCGGAGCGCCCCATGGCGATGCCGATGTCGCCCTCGAGCAATGCAGGCGAATCATTAACGCCATCCCCGGTCACGGCCACAACCTCACCGGCCGCTTGCAGCAGTCTGACCACTCGGAGTTTCTGATCGGCGGTGATCCGGGCAAAAACGACCTCGCTCGATCTCAATTTGAGCGAGAGCTCAGTGTCGTCCATCCCACTCATCTGAACGCCGGTCAAGATCGTCGCGGCGTCGGAGGTGATGATCCTTACCCTGAGAGCGATCGATTCGGCGGTAAGCTCATGGTCACCGGTCAGCATGATGATGCGGAGACCGGCCGCCCTAGCCCTCTTGACCGCATCCGGCACCTCGGCCCTTGGTGGGTCGAGGAAGGCCACCAATCCGAGGAAAATGAGCCCCGCCTCGATCCTTTCCGGGTACGATATATCCTCTATTGAGGTAACCGCTCGGTAAGCAACGGCCAGGACCCTGAAGGCCTGGCCGCTGAAAGTGTTGATGGCCTGGATGATCTCGACCCGATCTTCATCGGAAACGGGCCTTATACCGTCGTCCCATTGCAAGGAAACGCAACGGTCCAGCACCTCGATGCTCGCCCCCTTGACGAATGCTGTCACATTCCCTTGAGCGTCCTTGGCCAGGGTCGTCATCATTTTACGAGAGGTGTCGAAGGGTATCTGCCCCGCCCGATCTAACCCGGAAGTGATCTTCTGCTGGTCAGCCCCGGCCTTGTTGGCAAGAACGATCAACGCCGCCTCCATCGGGTCGCCGACCGCCGTCCATCGCCTGCTGCCCGATTCGGTCGGGGGCGAAAGTGAGGCATTATTGTTGATAAGTATCGCTTGGCTCAATCGCAATAGATCGCTCCTTTCCGAATATCTCAAAGGACCGCTGGAGGACGACACCGACCCCTCGGGCTCATACCCCTCCCCGCTGACATCCAGAAGTTCTCCTCTTAGCCAGACCTTCCTGGCGGTCATCTGTCCTTCCGTTATCGTTCCGGTCTTGTCGACGCAAATGACCGTCGCTGATCCCAACGTCTCGACGGCGGACAGCCGTTTCACCACCATATTGCGTTTGGCCATGGCAACGCTGCTCAGCGCCAACGCCAGTGTGACCGTGACCTGCAACCCCTCTGGCACTAATGATATCATTACACCGATCATGAACAGAAGACCCAGAGCCAGGCCCATATTGAGATAGAGGACGGATACTAGGAAGAATGCGAAACCCACAATTATTGCGACGTAGAAGTTGAGCCGGGCGGTACGGTTAAGCTCCATCTGCAGAGGGCTGGCGGGTTCCTGGATCTCCATGGCCAATGAGACGATGCGACCGAACTGGGTATTGGAGCCGGTGGCTAGGACGACGGCCATCCCCTTGCCGGAAAGGACGGTCGTACCAGCGAAAACCAAGTTCTTCCAGGAAGTGATATCGGAACCCGCCTGGATGATCTCGCCTTGTGCCAACCGAGGTTGGGGATCGGACTCTCCGGTGATCGAGGAGTTGTCAACATTAAGGTTGTAGCTCTCGATGACCCGAGCATCGGCTGGTATCCGGTCGCCCTCTTCCAATACCAGAGTATCGCCCGGTACTACTCTGGTCACGGGTATCTGTTTTTCTACCCCTTCACGGATCACTTTCGTGCTCTGCGGGACCAGCTCGCGAATCGCCTGCATTGTGCGCTCGGCCCGCTTCTCCTGCACAAGGCTGAATAGTATGCTGATTAGGACGACTAGCAGGATCACGGCTCCCATGTCCACGGAGCTTTGGTCATTGGAAACGAATCCGACGGCGAATGACAGTACAGCGGCCAGGATCAAGAGGATGTTAAACAGGTTACGGAACTGGATTAGGAACTTTAGATAGACCGCCCGATGCTTGATGGGAAGCTGGTTTGGCCCGAACTCCTTCATCCGTTCGTTGATTTGGCGCTCCTTGAGCCCGTCTTTTCCGGTTTGGAGGCTTCCGATTACCTCATCGATGGTGGATTCTGCCCAATATGGACTGTAGACTGGGAAAGGGATGCTACCCTCGACAATTCCCACCTTAATTGGATCCACCGACATATGCAACACCTTGGACGACCAACGCACGATGATTGTCAGTGCGTAGCCAATAACAGTTTGCTTTGCGATTGGCGATCGAACGTATCCCCGGTCATTCCAGGATGTCATTTCCAAAATCTGTGGCACCAAATGCTATGAACTTCATTTTTTTCTGTCCGAGAGCAAGAAATATTATGTCCCTAGATGTTCAACCTACCCCAAGGCCTATGGTCGGAATCCGATAGGGGGCAATTGGTATGATATTCGATCGCATCGCGAGCGGTTTGACGAAGCATTATAAAAAGGTCCTAATAGTCTGGGTAATAGCTCTATTGATCTCTGTTCCGGCCATGCTGCAGGTGAACAGCGTTGTCCAGTATCAGGAATCACAGATGGCTTCGGGGAGTTACGAGTCCCTGCAGGCCCAGGACGTGGTTTCACAGCAATTCCAGAGTTCGGTCGCCAACGGAACCATCCTCGTCGTGCTGCAATCGAATAACGTCACAGACGCTGCTTCTCGGGATTTCGTCCTCGCTCTTCAGGAAAGGATACTGGCCTCTCACGATATCCGTTTCTTGGAGAATGTCACCTCGGCCTATTCTGCTACCGGAATGATGATGGACCAGGTTGTGATCCAGCTCGGTCCAGCAATGCGCCCGGCCGAAGTTCAGGTCAATATGAGCGCCTTCCTCCTATATGGCATCCCTGCCGTTCATATGCTGAATTGGACCCAGGTTCATGCAGCTTCGCCGACCTTGAATGTCACCGAGACCGATGCCCAGGCATTCAATCTGTCCAAGGCATACCTCGATACCTATCTTCAATCAATGGATCCGCAGAACAAGGCAATGGCGTATCAGTACTATTTTGCGATAACCGATTTCTGGAACGGAACCTCATCGAACACGTCTTTGGTGGCAGACCCGTTCTCGAGGGCCAACTACTGCATCATCAACGTCGGACCAGGCTTCATCGCCGCCCTTCCCGCCCCAGTGACCTCAGCCCAGAAACAAGTCATGTCGGCTGTTCTAAAGTCCTTCGACCTGATATCGTTCTCGAACCAGACCAAGGTCCGTGACTTCACGCTCGGGATGATCGGTCAGATGGCGGGAATCACCAACACGACCTTCCTCCAGGCCGTTTACGACCTGGGCCCGAACTACCAGATCGCGGCGGTTCACTCGTTCGACGACCGGATAATAAGGAACGGAACACTGGCCACCTACCCGGTCAAGCTGCCCGCCCAGCTGCTCAGCAACCTGGTCGCGCCGAATAATAAGACCATGCTGTTCATGGCCACCTTCTCGGTGACCTCGGCATATACCGAAAGCACCGGTGTAAAACCGCTGGTACAGGATGTAGGCTTCATCAGGGACATAGTATCCCATATCAAATCGGAAACCGGTTCGACGATCACCGTCTATGTGACCGGGGATGCGGCCATCTCCTCGGATATGGAGACCAGCTCGACGCATGACATGCAGATCATTGAACCACTGACCATCGTCATTATCATAGTCCTCATGGGCGTTCTCTTCCGTTCAGTCGTGGCAGAGTGGATCCCACTAGGAGCGGTCGGAGTAGCGTTGGGTGTCAGCCAGGCCCTCGTGTTCGTCATCGGTTCCCTGGTAGCGAACATACAGTATACAGTGCTAACAATGCTGTTCGTGGTCCTGATGGGGGTCGGTACGGACTATTCCATCTTCCTCATGACCCGATATCGTGAAGAGCGGATCAAAGGAGCGACCCGCGAACAGGCCGTTCATACCTCCGTTACCTGGGCCGGAGAGTCCATTGTGACCAGCGGTGCGACCGTGGTCATTGCGTTCTTCGCTATGGGGCTGTCCTCGTTCTCGATGGTGCAGACCATGGGCCTGGTGCTCGGCATGGCGATCGTGGTCGCATTGCTCGTAGCTTTGACGTTGATCCCGTCCCTATTGATGCTCCTGGGCAACCGGATATTCTGGCCGACGACAGGGGATCGGTGGAAGAAGTTCGCAGAAAAGACCATGCAGAAGAGGAAGGACGGCCACCGCGGATACTTCCACCGTGCCGCCTCTTTCTCCGTACATCATGCAAAGGTCATCCTCGTTGCCGCCATCCTGGTCTCCATACCGGCCACATACCTGTACCTGACCACTGAGACCAGCTTCGATTTCATCGGAAGCATGGGAACGTCCGAAAGCACCACCGGGATGAATGCCATGTCCGCTGATTTTGGCGCGGGTAGGATCATGCCGACACAGGTCGTCTTCGCCGGAAGTACCGTGGTGTATGACGGAACCAACTTCAATCTGGCATACCTGGATGCCATAGAAAATGTGTCAAAGACGGTTGCCGGCAATTCACTGGTGCAACAGGTCACTGGCCCTACCCGGCCCTATGGCACCCCGATCGATTACCGCAACCTGTCTGCCCTGTCCGCGGAGACCAAACAGCAGATGATCCAGAGCATGCTTCAGAGTGTGGGCAGAGACAACAAGAGCGTGCTCCTGACGGTCGTCCTTAAGGAGCAGCCGATGGCAGCATTATCGGTCAACCTCATGCCGACCCTCAGGAGTGAGATCGCCCAGGAGAAGACGACCGAGCCGGTCCTCGCAGGGACCAGCATAATGGTCGGAGGCTCCACCGCGATCATCTACGACCTGAGCGTGCAAATGAACGAGCAGTTCGGGAGCATTGAGCTGCTGGTGGTCATTGGGATCTTCATCGTGCTGATGGTCGTGCTCGGCTCGCTACTGTTGCCGACGTTCGCGGTCATATCCATAGCCATGAGCATCTCCTGGTCCTTCGCGGCGACGTCCCTGGTCTTCGGCACCTGGCTGGACAAGCCCATCCTCTGGATGGTGCCATTGATCCTGTTCATCATGCTGATGGGAATAGGTATGGATTACAATGTGTTCATCCTGACCCGTATCCGGGAAGAGGTGCACAAGGGCAAGGACACCAACGAAGCGGTCGTGGATGCGGTCGACTGGACGGGCGGCATCATTACCGCTCTGGCACTGATCATGGGCGGTGCGTTCGGTTCGATGATGCTTTCCGGGAACACAATGCTGCAGGAGTTCGGCTTTGCCCTGGCGTTCGCGATACTGGTAGACGCCATGGTGGTCCGGACGTATATCGTCCCGGCGGCGATGTCCTTGATGGGAAAGCGTGCTTGGTGGGCGCCCGGTAGGCTACAGCGGGAAGGCCGCATGGAAAAGGTGGAGAAGAAAGAGTGATGGAAGACGGCCTGGAGAGGTACTGAATCAAGGGAGGAAGGCCTATTGCCAGTCCTCCCTCTGGCCGGCCCTGCTCTGGGTCAACCCTTTGCCGGACAGGTATTCATAGGCC
>JBEKDM010000108.1:0-8485 GCA_050014375.1 Methanomassiliicoccales archaeon
CAATGGCTTCCAGGTTTTGACTGAATCAGGCATTCTCCCGGGACGCACGCCGGGGAACCGCAGCATGGCGCTTCTCGAGAACCAGTCGGCTCATTTTGAAGACCGGAAGATCAGGCTGGCCGTTTCGATCGCATTGATCGCCTCGCGGGTGAGCATGCCCGGACCGCAGCCGACACCGACTACGATCATCCGCTGTCCCCCAAGATCTTTCCCGTTCGGTCCACCAGGACCACCCGTAGATCGGGGCGGATCGATTTTGAACGGGACAACGAGGTCATCATCCGATCGTTCCAGCGTTTGTCCGCCAACATCTCGTCGACCGTGATGTACCCAGTACCTTCCAGTATGTGGGGGTCAAGGAACTTGAGGATCAATCCCGGCATCCCGCAAAGCACCACTTCACCTTTGGCTTCTTTAATAGCCTGGCCCATGTTAACCCCGACCAGCACCGACTCCCTATCCGGGAATAGAAGGCGTGAATGTCTGAGTCCGATCCTCCCGGTCGTCAATACCACCCGGTCGCCGCTCCTGATCCGTTCCATTACCGATGTCCCGACATGGTCATCCCATGGTTCCACGAGGCCGGTGGAACCGAGTATCGAGATACCCTCGATGATGCCCACCTTCTCGTTCATCGTCTTCTTAGCAACCTCGGTCCCGTTCTTGATGGTCAGGTCCAGATCGACCCCTTCCAGTCCGATCTGGGCCAATGCCTGGTCCACCGCCTTTTCAATGCTCAGCAAAGCGTTCTTGCTGACCGCGGCATCGCCCTCCACCATACCGTTGAACGGCCTCGTCAGGCGCCCCACCCCTTTACCATAGTGGATCTCAATTCCCTTACTGCGAGCATTTGCCAAGCAAACGAACTCGAGGCCGGCCGTAGCATCTGTGGCATAGTCCCCGGCATATTTTCGGCATGAGCTGACACCCCAGATCCCCGCGCTAGGAACATTGACCCGGAGACCGCAGGATAGGTCGATATCGACCGCCTGCACCTCTTTCTTGAGCGAAAGGATGGCTGCCTTGCATGCGGCCGAGGCGGTGGTCCCGGTGGTGAAGCCCCGCCGGAGCACTTTCCCGGAAGAGGTCAGAACGGCCAAACCTTCGGCTACCTGCCCGAGCTCTTCCGGGTTGGCGCACCTGCTGACCCATGCCTCCGGATACTCGAACCCGGTGACCGGATCACTGGTCATGCTTCCTCTCGTTGAAGATGGTGATGATCTCGTTCAATGCCGCCACAGCCACCGGGGTCCCTCCCCTGGTCCCCTCGACCGATATCGAGGGAACGGGCATGGTCCGGAGCACTGCCTTCGATTCCGCCGCGTTGACGAAGCCCACGGCTGAGCCGATGACCAGGGCCGGTCGTTGTCCTTGCTTTATCATGTCGCAAAGGACCAACAGCGACGAAGGCGCGTTTCCTATCACGATAATCGCCCCATCCACCTGGTCCTTCAAGGCGATGATTCCGGCGGATGTTCGGGTGATGCCCTTTTCCTTGGATAATTCCTGGCCATGGTCTAGGAAACATTTCACCGAAGAGACATGACCTTTCTTCTGGATCCCCACCTGGACCATCCTTATGTCCACCAGGATCGGTGCTTTGTTGGCAAGTGCCTTGAGCCCCGCCTCTATCGGCTGGCCTTCGAAACGAATGAGCTTCGCCATCTCGAAGTCGCCCACCGCTATGGAGCATCTTTGCCTTACGCGGTCCTCGTCGTTGACCGATCCCAATGTGGTCCGGGCGAGGGCCCGGCTGCGGGAGGATATGGAAAAACCCTCTTCCGTATCCGCTCCCAGGTCAGTATACGTATTTTCTATCGTAGCCTCTCGGTGTGATAATCCCTCTGACATCGTCCCCCTCCCTCCATACCCTACTTTCAGAATTCCCAATGATCACGGTCGAATGCATGTCGACGAAGGAGTCGTCCTCCGCCAGCGCTCCCAGGTCGGTGATCTTCGCTATCTCGCCTTCCCGGTAGGCGTTCTTCACGATGCCTACCGGAGTGCCTTTCGGCAGCTTCGTCAGCGCTTTCTCGATCGTCTCCTTGAAATGTGCCTTCCGCGTCTTGCTCTTCGGGTTGTAAAGCACCAACGGCACGTTCATCTCCAGCGCCAATTCGATCCTTCTCTCGATGACCGGCCAGGGCGTCAGCAGATCGCTCAGGCTGATGACCATGAAATCGCTGGACAGCGGCGAACCCAGCCTGGAAGCGGCAGCGGTGGCCGCGGTGACCCCGGCGATGACCTCATATTCTATTTTGAAACCGTTCCTCTCCATGACCTCCAGGACGATGCTGGCCATTCCGTACACGCCAGCGTCCCCTCCGCTCACCATGGCCACCTTGTGCTCTCTTGCCAGGTCCACGGCCTTCTTGGCCCGGTCGACCTCCTTGCCCATCGAGCTCATGATGACCTTCTTACCTTCCAAGGTGCCTTCCAGAAGGTCGACGTACATGCGGTTGCCGATGACATACTCCGATTCCCTTATCGCCGCTTTGGCACGTTCGGTAAGCATGTCGACGCTTCCCGGTCCGGTCCCGACGATGAACAGCTTTCCCGTTTCACTTTGCGATAGCGATTGTGACATTGCCCTCCGCCCTCCTTTCCAATACCAGTTCATGATGTTTTGACAGCGCCAGCGCTGACGGCTCGGCCACGCCCACCAGGCCGATGATCTCGGCCCGCGAGGGTGTGACCCCTTTGTTTGAATTGATCGTCTCATCATCCAGGAAGACGAGGTTTCCTCCCAGCGCTTCCACGGCCTCGATCAGCCCCCTCTCCGTCTTCTTCTTGACCGTTGTGGCATATGCGAGAACATCATCGGTCGAGAAGCCCATGTCTCCGAGCGTCCGGTTCACCAGGCCCATGATCTCGTCCTTGGTCGTACCGCTGTTGCAACCCAGGCCGACGACGAAGCTTCCTTTCTTGAAAAGCACTGATACCTTCGGTCCGGCGATGACCACCGCCGGTCCGTCGACCGCGTAGACCGGGACCTCGCCTTCCAGGAAACCCTTGTTCACCGCTACCGTAGAGGTCTTGTTTATGACCTCCAGACCCTGCTGTTCCATGAACGTCTCGACCGATGGCCTTCCGTTCGCTTCAGTAGCCGTCGTTATGACCGGCTCGGCGCCTATGCCGGCCAACTTCTTGGCCAGTTCGTTGGCCCCGTGATGGCCGCCGATCAAGGGTATAGCGTATCTGCATCCTGATGGGACGACGACGACCGGTGGGTCGGTCCATTTGTCACGGATCAACGGGGCGATCTTGCGGATGACGATGCCGGTCGCCATGACCGCCACGATGCCTTTGCTCTCCCTGAATGCATTTTCGAACGCATCGTCATCATAGTCGACCAGGTCCGCTTCTAAGAACTCCGCTATCTTCGCCGCATCCTTATCGCCAGCAAACCCGATGACACGAACATCGCTCATGAATACAGCACCGAGTTCTTGTAGCGCGGTTCCGGGTCGACAATACCGCCGATCAGGATCAGGGCGGTCTTCTCGATGCCCGCCTCCCTAGCCTTGCAGCAAATGTCCGCCACCGTTCCTCTGACCACCTTCTGGTCGGGCCAAGAGGCGTGGTAGACCACGGCTGCCGGTGTGTCCCGGGGGCATGTGACCTTATTCATAATGTCCTCCATCTTGTCGGTGCCGAGGAAAATGACCAAAGATTCCCCGCGGCTCGAAAGTTCGGCGATCTTGTCCGATTCGAGGGTGGCCCCCGCCGGTCTTGTGACAAGAAGCGTATCGGAAACCCCTTTCAGGGTCAGCTGCGTCTTTAGGGCCGCGGCCGCTGCGAACATGGACGAGACACCAGGCACGATCTCCACATCGATGCCCTTCGCCTTCAGATCGAATATCTGCTCGACGATCGATCCGAATATTGATGGGTCGCCGCTGTGCAATCGGACAACCCTCTTCTCTCTTGATATGCCGTCAATGATGGCTTCGGTGGTCTCCTCCAGGCTCATGCCCCAGCTGTCTAGCTTAATCTCCGCCGGAGACCGGTCGACGATGACCGGGTTCACCAGCGAACCGGCGTAAATGAGCACATCGGCCCTCATGACCAGGTCCATGCCTTTCAAGGTGATCAGGTCTGGATCGCCAGGCCCGGCGCCCACGAAATACACCAGGTCCATCTTACCGCCTCGCGAACATTATCGAGAAATAGTCGCTGTTCTCTGGCATGTCCTCTTCGTTGTAAATCCTCTCGCCTGGCATGTATATCCTCTCGGCCAGGAAGAACTGATTGTAGCCCCTTTCCTTGAGTTCGCGCACTTTATCCTTGGGGTGCCTGATTTTTAGCAGGACCAAGCTCTCTGGATCAGGTCCGTCGGAGACCACGAAACCTCCGTTGATTGACAGTCCCGCGACCCGGGAGGCGAACGCTGTGATGGAGCTGATCCCCGGCTCCACCTGGAATTCTATCTCCGGGTACTTGGCGGACATGATCTGGCATAACCTTGAGAACGTGGAATAGAAGCTCGGGTCCCCGATCATGCCGAAGACCGCGGTCCCTTTCCTGGCGAAAGGAGCGATCCTGTCTGCCTGTGCCTCAAGCCTCTTCCTGATCAGGTCCTCGTCGCCGGTCATGGGGAAATCCAGGATCTCCGGTTCCGCATGGTCTTTGACGAGATCGTACGCGATCTTTCCCGGCACGAACACCTTGTCCGCCGTTTTGAGAAGGCGCACCGCTTTCAACGTGAGCAATTCCTTGTCTCCCGGCCCTAATCCTAATCCGATCAGCATTTTGAATCCCCTACCCTTCCCTGCTCCCTACTATAACAAATACCGGATCGATCGGTTTGAACATGATCGAACCTGCCAGCTGATATGACCTGGCGACCTGAACCTGGACAGCCTCTTTGAAGGTGCCGAGTTTTTTCATGGTCGATACCGCGTCCTCAAGCGTCCTGATCAGGACAGCGTTCACGACCACGGTTCTGACCTTCAAGCGATCCAGTTCCTCAAGCGTCTCCTTGAGTCCCTTGGAACCGCCCAGGAATGCCACGTCCAATACCGGGTCGCCTTTGAGGAACTCCGCGGCTTTGCAATGGTAAAAATCGATGTTCGTAATACCCGCCCTTTCAGCCTCTAGCTTGGCGCAAGTGATCGCCTCGGCCCTTATGTCGACCGCATGAACCTCCCTACAAGTCCTTGCAACGGCGATGCTCACCTTTCCCGTTCCGCAGCCAAGATCGGCGAACACGTCCTCCTTGCGCAGTCCCGCCTTGAACAGCGAGACGGCAAGGACCTCATCTTGCGTAGGCCCTCCCCGAAGTGTCATTTGACCCTGAGTTGGATAATACATCCAACTAATATAAAACATTATTGGATGTATCATCCAACTGGCTACCATTCGGCATCAGGACTTATGGGTGTTAATGGCTGTCCAGATGTTAGGGAATAACGTTATAGAATGCTTCAAATAAGCCTCTCTCGTATGTCCTTTTCCGGGATTCGGTCAGATTAGCGGAACCCTTCGATAGGTAGGTGAAAGCGTCGGTGTTGCCGTTGCTATTAGATGTGCGCGGGAAGCGGGTCGTCGTGTTCGGTGGCGGAGAGGTCGGCCTACGAAAGGCTAGTTTCTTCTGCCGCGAGGCCGATGTCATGGTCGTCAGCAGAGCCTTCATTCCAGGGTTCGGATCTATTAGTAAGGATATCGACAAGATCACGTGCGAGATCGGTCCGGAACAGGAAGGGCTGATCGACGAGGCCGATTTCGTGATCATTGCTACTGGAGATCATGAGCTCAACGACCGACTCGAAGCCCGGGCCAAGATGTCCGGAAAATACTGCAACCGAGCGGATGGGCTTGGATCATTTCTAATTCCGTCGGTCGTGGAAAGGCGAAACTTCATTGTGGCAATCTCCACTTTGGGCAGGAGCCCGGCCATGGCCCGTTTCCTCAAGGGATCGGTCGAGGAAAAGCTCGGTCCGGAGATGTCATCGATGATCGAACTGCAAGAAGAACTGAGGGATAAGGCACGCTCTATCATTCCCGACCAGGCCGCCCGGGAAAGGTTCCTTTGGGATATCCTCGGCGACGAATCAATCTGGGCGGCGCTGGACACTGATCCGACTCAAGCCAGGCTCATTGCCCTAAGAAGGCTGGGGGTGGATCATGCAAACGATATTTAGTGCCCACATCACACACAAGAACGCCGGCCTGGACACGATGGAGGCCATCGGCGGCCAAGAGCCGGTCGAGATGCTGCGTGACATCAAAGCCTTGGAAGGGGTCAAGGAGTGCGTTCTCCTCAAGACCTGCAATCGGATCGAGATCTATACCGTCACCGAAGAGTACGAGTCCACCAGGAAGAGGGTGGAGGAGTATGTCAACGGATTCATCCCATTCAACAATAACGATAACCTGGTCCAGTTCCTCACCAACATGGACACGGTACGGCACCTCCTACGTGTATCGAGCGGTCTGGAATCGATGATCATCGGGGAAGATCAGATCCAGATGCAGGTCAAGGAGTCGTATGACCGGGCACTGCAGGAAAAAAGCATGGGGCCGGTCCTTTCCCTGGTGTTCCGGAAGAGCATCAGCGTCGGTAAGAAAGTACGCACCGAGACCGGTGTCAACAAGGGATGCGTTTCCGTAGGTTCGGCCGCGGTCGAGCTGGCCGAATCCAAGCTGGGCAGCTTGCTGGGCAAGAATGTTCTGGTCATCGGGGCCGGGGAGATGGCCACATTGATCGCCAAACACCTGATCGGCAAGGGTCCGGATACGGTATTCGTTTCCAACCGCACTTACTCCAGGGCGGTCGAGCTGGCATGGGCCTTGAATGGTAAGGCAGTGCGCTTCGATGCCCTCAGTCATTTTCTTGCCCGGTCCGATGTGGTCCTCGTGGCGACGTCAGCCTCGCATATGGTACTGGAGAAACGCCACCTCGAGTCGGCCATGGCCATGAGGGAGCAGAAAAGGCCAATGCTGGTGATCGACGTTTCATTCCCGCGGAACGTGGGAACGGACATCCTGGAGGTCCCGGGAGTGCAGCTGTATGATATCGACGGGCTCAGGGGCGTGGCCGAAGAGAACGTCATGCGCAGGAAGAGCGAGATGCGCAATGCCGAGAGGATCATCTCAGATGAGCTGGACCTGCTGAACCGATCGCTCGAGGAGATGCGGGCAGGGCTCATGCTCAGCCGTCTTTACCGCAAGTTCAACGGTATTCGGGAGCGGGAAGTGGCAAAGGCATCGAACCGGTTGGCTTCGGGAGAGAGCGCTGAGGAGGTCATCGACGATTTCGCCAGGTCCCTAATGCAGCGCTTCCTGGCCGACCCGACCGAAGTGATCAAGAGCGCCACCAGGCAAGGGGACGACCGCCTGCTGGACATGACCATGGAACTTTTCAAGATCGAGTGTGATGTAGATGTTTCCGGAGAGCAGATCGAGGAGATTGCGGATGAATGCCACAGTACGGGAGATGGTCCGTGAGACCAGACTATCGACGAAGGACCTGATAAGTCCCATCTTCGTGGACGAGAACATCACCCGGCCGAGGGAGATCCAATCGATGCCTGGAGTGTACAACCTCCCGATGGACTCGGTGACCCAGGAAGCGAACGACGTCTCTCAGCTGGGGATCCCCGCAGTGCTGCTGTTCGGGATACCGAAGCGAAAGGACGAAGAAGGCAGCGAGGCATGGAGCTCGGCTGGAGTGGTCCAGAGGGCCATCCGTGAATTGAAGAAAGAGTCGCATGTGGCGGTCATCGCCGACCTCTGCCTTTGCGAATACACATCTCACGGTCATTGCGGAGTGGTCAAGAATGGGTCGGTCGTGAACGATGAGACCATCGAACTTTACGGGCGGACCGCCGTCGCCCAGGCCAGGGCCGGTGCCGACATGGTCGCCCCGAGCGGCATGATGGACGGGCAGATATCTGCGATCCGCAGGGCGCTGGATGAAGGCGGGTTCGATGACGTTCCGATCATGTCCTATTCCGCAAAGTACGCATCCGCTTTCTACGGTCCGTTCCGTGACGCAGCCCAATCGACCCCGCAGTTCGGGGACCGCCGGACGCACCAGATGGACCCGGGGAACGCGCGCGAGGCGCTGCGGGAGATGGACGAGGATCTGGCGGAGGGAGCGGACATATTGATGGTGAAGCCGGCACTGGCATACTTGGACGTCATCAAGGAAGCACGGGTCAGGTTCGATGCCCCGATCGCCGCGTACAACGTTTCCGGGGAATATTCCATGATCAAGGCCGCCGCGCATAACGGATGGATAGACCATGACCGGGCCATGATGGAAACGCTGGTCTCGATCAAGCGGGCCGGTGCGGACATGATAATCACGTATTTCGCGAAGGAAGCCGCGAAACTGATGAGGAGCGGTTACTGATGAATGAGAGAAGAAGGTCCAAGGCGCTTTTCGAACAGGCGAAGACCCTCATGCCCGGCGGTGTCTCCAGCCCCGTGAGGGCCTTCCAGCCTTACCCATGCTACATCAGCAAAGGCAAAGGCAGCC
>JBEKDM010000109.1:0-8372 GCA_050014375.1 Methanomassiliicoccales archaeon
TGATCTGCCTTTGCACGTTTCCGGCCGCCCGGGACATCTTTTCAAAGTACGAGACCAGTTTAGGGTCCTTCTCCCGCTGTTTGCCAAGCTCAATAAAGCCGTTGAGCACGGTCATCTGATTGAGTATGTCGTGCCGGGTGATGCTGTTCAATATGCCCAGCTTCAGGTTGGCCTCGTGCAGTGCCTTCTCTATCCTGCGGCGTTCGGTGATGTCATACGTGGCCAGGAGCAACCGATCTTCTCCGGGGTAGGTAATGGTCCGTGCAGAAAGCATATGCCATTGACGTTCTCCCTCCTTGGCATGGAGAGATACCTCCATGCCGTCCACCGCGCCTTGGTTGGCCAGAACATTCATTACTGTTTCCAGCTCGACCTCCTCTACGAAGATATCGGCCAACTGCTGACCTTGGCCTATTTCCAGACCGAAGGCTGCCACAGCCTGAGAATTGGCATCGAGGATGTATGTTCCATCCCAGTTCGTGATCATCAGGGGGAAGGGAGCAGAAGAAACCACCAGGCGCATGGTCTCCTCATTCAACCGTCGTTCCTCCTCGGCGTGTTTGCGGTCAGAGATATCACGTACAACTGCCAGGGCCATCGGGTGGCCCATGATGTTGACCAAGTCCACGTTGATCTCGACCGGGATGACAGTGCCATCGCGGCGCCTGTGCCCCTCCTCGAACTTGCCCATGACCTCCCTGTTCATTGGCCTTTCTTCTCCCTCCGATTCCGGTCGATGGACGCGGGCTACGAAGTCGTCAAAGGTCATGCTCAGAAGGTCCTCGCGCGAATGGCCGAGCATGCGGCAGGCCGCTTCGTTCACGTCGATGAAGGCCCCAGGCTTAAGGTCCAGACCAAATTCATAGAGGTATATGGCATCATTGGCGTGGTTGAAGATCTCATGGAACTTCTCCTCGCTCTCCCGCAATGCCTCCTCTAATTCCATGCGGTCGGTCGCGCCCAATAATGGCTTCGCGAGCTGTGCTTTCCGTCCGTCTATCAAGAAGTCGACCTTCGGAAACGATTCGCGAGACTTTGTTTTAAATATTTCGAGCCAAAAGGTCGGAAATGATAATTTATTGTTGGGCAGGTCATCTTATCTTTCCCTTGGCCATTGATGATCGTGAGGACCATTGACCTCTCCATATGTGTGGTCCCTCTTCTACTCGACAACGTTGTCGGTCAAGTCATCCATTAGTCTGGCGACACCATCCAGCACCAAAGTCCCTCGGGGAGTGATGGAATACAGCCGGCTCTTACGGTCATAAAGGATGTAGTCCACGTCGAGCAGCGCCTTGAGGTGGAATTGGAGATGTCCTTTCTTCAGGTCCAGCTCTTTGCTGAGCTCCGCCAGGCTGTTGCTTTCCCTGGACAGGATCATCATGACCCGGACCCTCCTGGCGTTCGACACTGGGGCCAGCAGCCTCTCCGCCGCCTCAGGGGACATCGTTCCTTTTATCGGATCCATCCCAATGGAAGGAAGTCCGGTGATGTCAGGTACCTTTTGATTGAAGATCTGGTCCGAGAGCATGAGATACTCCCTGATCTGGGTGACGAGCTGTAGTTCGAATCCTCTCGTCCTGTCATCGTTCCCTGAGGCTTTTACGACGATGCCGCTCTCAAACTCGTCAACAAACCTGAGAGCCTTCTGCTTCCCGGCCTCCTGGAAGATCGTGACCGACCGGTCCACCAGATCGACAAATTCCTTTTCCGATGCTTCTCCTCGTTCCTTGGCCGATCCCCCAGGAGCCTGGGAATAGTGCCGGGCGATGCGGTCCATCAACACCGACTTGATCTGGTCGCCGAACACCTTTCTCATATCGTCCTGCCTGAGGTTGAGGATCGAAGTGCTCAGCCCACGGACCTCCTGCCGTAACGATTCGATCTGTTCCCGGATATCGTCTCCCTGCATTGTGAACTACCGTAATATAAAAATATGACATGATAATACTTTAATATTTCGCAGTCGTATGATACATTATAATTGAAAGACAAAAGGAGTTGAAGCAATGAGGATCGGGATCATATCATGCGAAACGTTCGAGAGGAACCTCGAACCGCTCATCAAGGACGATCCAGACATCGTCCACAAGGAGTACCTGCAGTTCGGTCTACACGAGTACCCAGAAGAGTTGAAGAAAGCGGTGATCGAGAAGGTCAACGCCCTGGAAGGAAAGGTGGATGCGGTCCTGCTCGGGTACGGGATATGCAATTCACTGAAGGACATAACCGATCAGGTCAAGGTGCCCACCATCCAGCTTAGGGGGGATGACTGCATAGGCGTCCTGATCACTCCGGAAGAGTATGCCGCAGAGAGGAAGAAGTGCGCTGGTACGATGTACCACACCCCGTACTTCGCCCTGATGAACCGGGAGTGGTTCGAGAAGAAGATGCGTGTGCAGATGCCCAACTACGAGGAACTGGGCATTTCCCTGGATTGGTACCTTTCCAAGATGTTCGACGGTTACTCGCGGGTGCTGTTCATCGACGACGGTCTGGGAGACATCGAGAAGTACATAGCGCTCTCGAAACAATTCGCCGTCGAGCTCAACCTCAAGCATGAATGCCGGTTAGGCACACCGGAGATATTGAAGCAGAGCCTGGCGATGACGAAGGAGCTGGCATTGGCAAGTTCAGAGAAAGCCGATTAGAAGATTCAACCTCTTTCTTCTTTCCTGAGAAATTCCGCCTCTATTTCATAAGGTTTACAAGGAAAGGCTGTTGACCCTCCGTTTTTCACGAGGCCAAGACAGTGGATTCAGGGTGCAACGTCATCAAGCTTACCCAGTTCCCCCATGATGCGATCAAGCATGGCCTGGAACTCGGCGTGGCAGGACGGTTTGATAATGTAATCGACCGCCCCCATGCCCATCGCCCTCATTTCCTCGTCCTTGTCTAGTGAATGGGTCATGACCAAGACCGGTATCATCTGGATCCCGCGCATCGACTTCATGTAGGAAAGGATCTCGAGCCCATTCACATCGGGGAGGTCCAGGTCCAATATGACGAGATCGATCCGGCGGTCATGGCCGCCGATCGCCCGGTTCAGCATCTGCAATGCTTTCTGTCCGCTTTCCGAGACGGTGATCTGGAGATCGAACCCCGTGTCCCGAAGCATTCCTTTGATTAGGAAGATGTCCTGCTGGTCCTTCTCCACCAGGAGCACCCTGAGCGGTTTCTTGAAATGATTCATATTTCTGTCTCCAGTTAGTCTTGGACCGGTCCGATCAATTACTATGCCCGAGAAGCCGGTTCATCACTTCATCTTGGCAGAGACCACGTACCTATACCCTTTCGGCGTTCGATCATCCCCGGGATTTTCGATGACTGGATCGATCATCCTTTTGTGGTGGAGGGCCGAGAGCCATAGATGGCACATGCCAATGCCCACACTGATCTGGTTCATCTGGTCGAACATCATGGACTTGGCTTGGTACGCATCGATCCGGTTCTCATCTCCGCGGTAATACCAGGGCTGATTGTTTACTCCCGACGGAGCCAGTCTTACCGGTTCCAACAGTTCGTCCATCCCCTTGATGTCGGATATCTCAGAGAGCGCTCTTCTCTTGAACTCGGTCACCCTTTTCCTCTTCAGTTCCCCTGTTGGTTTGCCGAACGCCATCATGATCACAAACTCAAGACCCACCGGTGCCTCGACCTTCTTTGTTGGTTTTGGATTTCCTTGGTAGCAGCTGCCGATCCCGCTTGCGTTGAAGTAGAGGTCCATCTGTTGCATCATGTAGCCAGCATTGGCTGCAAATCCCTCCTTCTCCTCTGAATATATGGCCAGGAAATGGGGAGCATCTACCTTGGGCATGCCCTTCACTTCTTCATTGGTCAAGATCCTGAACTCGGTCTTGATATCAGGGACCAATGGTTTCAACGAGACCATCTGTGAACGGACCTTTTCCATTGTGCCTTGGTCCAACGAGGCAGATTCATATTTTCTGACCGACTTCCGTTCGAAGATCGTCTCGTAAAGCTTCCCTTCATCCATGATATGGCATCCTGTGGGTCATCGCACCCTGAGCATTGAGGTCATGGCGTTCCTCTGCGATAAATAATCATTGGGCAGCAGGCAAGGCAAATTTATTATAATGAAAATCAGCGTAGTCATGGTGTGGGATGATCTTCACGGAATTGACATGGATCAAGGGGAGCACTTCGTGGTTTTGGATACAAGCTGGGGGCAAGAATATCCAAATCGATCCCTCGTACTATCCAAAAGGTCAGGCACATGGTCCTGAGATGAAGGAAAAGGCCGACCTCATCCTCATTACCCATTCCCACGGTGACCATTTCCAGAAAGCGACAGTGGAAGACTTAAAAAGCGACACCACCGTCATCATCGCGCCCCCGAACGTCGCTAAGAAGCTCATGCCGTCCACTAAGGTCATTGTCGCTGAACCTGGCAAGGAACGTGACATTGGCTGGGCAAAGATCAATGTCGCGTACGCGCACAACCTCGGCCTCAAGGGCCACATCCTCCATAAGAAAAGCAAGTGCGTCGGTTACCTACTTACTGTGGAAGGCAAAACCATCTACCATGCCGGTGACACCGATTTCATACCAGAGATGAAACAGCTGGGGCAGGTAGATCTGGCACTGCTACCGATCGGCGGCACTTTTACCATGGATGTCGATGCAGCGGCCGAGGCGGCCAAGGCGATCGGGGTCAAGCGTGTCATACCGATGCACAATCTGAAGACACCGGTGAGCGAGCTCAAGACCAGGCTGGAAAGGAATCCCGAGATCCAGGTCATCCTAGCTGAACCAGGGAAGCCTTTCCAACCTTTCTGATCTCCCAGCACTGAACAAGAAACGATGAACCTCCCATGTTGTCGTTCGCATTTCTAACGAAGTTATAATCTAATCTTAAGAATATTAAATACATCTTTTTAAACCGGGTACGAAAGCTGGGGTACGAAAGCTGGTGACAATTCAGAAGTCGATTTTTGAAAATAAAGGTAAAAGAGCGGAGAGACCCGATGATAGAAGGATAACGTTCCATGATAAGAGTCCTTTATGTCGATGACGAAGAGCCCTTGCTTGAACTTGCCAAAGAGTTCCTGGAAGCCTCAAACGACATGGTCTTGGAAACGGCCAACAATGCCCAAGAAGGCTTGAAAAGGGTATCCGATGGAGGCATCGAAGTGGTCGTATCGGATTACGCGATGCCGGAAATGGACGGGCTAGCGTTCTTAAGAGAGCTCAGGAAATCTGATAACGATATCCCGTTCATCCTGTTCACCGGAAAGGGAAGGGAGGAGGTGGTTATCCAGACGCTCAACGAAGGTGCCGATTCCTATTTGCAGAAGGGAGGCTATCCCAGACCGCAGTTCGCCGAACTAGCCCATCGAATAAATAGAGCAGTGGAACGACGTCAGGTGGTGTTGGCGTTGCAGCAGAGCGAGTCACGTCTCAGGCGCGCCGAGGAGATCGCCGGTTTCGGGCACTGGGAACTCCACCTGGACAGCAAAGAGATGATCGCTTCCGCTGGGGCCAAGATAATTTATGGAACGGACTGGACCAGAAAGTCCTATGAAGCGGTCAAGAAGATCCCATTGCCAGAATATCGAGCGCTGCTTGATGGTGCGATGGCAGACCTGATCGAAAAGGGTAAACCTTACGATATCGAGTTCAAAGTCAAGCGCCAAATCGATGGCAAGATCGTGGATGTTCATTCGAGGGCGGAATATGATCCAGTCCGCCGGATCGTGTTCGGAGTGCTTCAGGACATCACGGAACGGAAGAAGTCAGAAATGGAGATACACCGGAAGAACGACGAGCTCAGCGCCTCCTATGCGCAGATATCCGCAGCCGAAGAGGAACTGATAGCAGCCCAGCATCAACTCGCTGTAGCGATGGACCTGGCAAAGTTGGTCTACTGGGAGATGGACCTGGTCCGGGGCATATTCATCTTCAACGATAAGTTCTATGCACTTTACGGTACGTCGGCAGAAAAGGAGGGGGGTTATTCCATGACCCCCGAGGCTTATACCGACATTTTCGTTTATCCAGATGATAGAGTGCGAGTTAAAAGAATAATCGACCTGAATATATCGTCGCCAATGGGCATCAACCAATTGGGGCATCGGATCGTCCGCCGCGACGGCCAAGTCCGGGATATCGTCGTCTGCGTGGAAGTGGAGCGGGACGAAAGAGGCCGACCCTTGTACACCTTCGGAGCGAACCAGGACATAACCGAGCGGAAGAAGGCCGAGATCGCCCTGGAAAGGGCGAATCGGAAGCTCAATCTGCTTAACAGCATCACCCGTCACGACATCACAAACCAACTCTCCATATTGCGTGGGAACCTGGAGTTGGTCCGGGGCTCGATAACGGACCTGGATGCACGGTCCAAGCTCGAAAAGATCGACAGATCCAGCCGGGTCATCCTGGACCAGATACGTTTCACCAAGGAATACCAGGACATGGGGAGCTTTACCCCTCAATGGCATAACCTGTCGGACGTCATTTGCGGCCATCAGCAGGTGAGAGAGGTCAGGGACCTCCGTATCAGCGAAGAGGCCGCGAAGCTGTCGCTCTATGCCGACCCCATGTTACCGAAGGTGTTCAACAACCTCATCGAGAACACGGTGCGTTACGCAGGAAAGCCTCCAACGATCAGGATCTATTGTGAGCCGGTATTGAACGGCATGAAATTGGTCTATGAGGATATCGGCCCAGGGATACCAGTCGAAGAGAAAGAACGCATATTCGAGAAAGGGTTCGGTAAAGGAACGGGGCTCGGACTCTTCCTTTCCCGGGAGATACTGGCGATCACCGGGATGACCATCCAAGAGACCGGAACCTCGGGCTGTGGTGCGAGGTTCGAGATAGACATCCCTTCGCAGATGGTATGGAACTGATCTGCGTCGGCACGGTCAAGAATTTTTCGGAACCCCGCGTATATACGATAACTATTAAGCCCGCATTAACTAATCCAGCATTATAGGAATGAGGTTCTCCCTATGAAATGCAGTAATTGTGGAACGGATAATATCGTCAATGACGCGGTGCACTGCCCGAACTGCGGTGCTTCGCTGATCACGCCCAGCAACTGGGACGGCCAGCAGTCTGCGCCGCAACCGCAGTACCAGCAACAGCCGGCGCAGGCACCGCAACCGCAGTACCAGCAGCCCCCGCAGCAGTACTACCCCCCGCAGCCGCCCAAGCAGCAGAATGTGCCCACCGTGAAGAACGTTGGCATGACCGAAGTACTGTTGTTGTTCTCCGGTCTCCTCCTGGTGCTCGCAGGATTCGGCGGTCTCTCTTACCTGAGGTACAACTATTTCGGTGCCCAATACCCGCTCCTTGGAATACTCGCCCTCCTGGCAGGCTTGTTCATCCTGGCATCGGTCATCATGCCGAGCATGTTCAAGAGCTTGGACAAGATGATGGGATTCCTTGTGCTCGGAATATCCGCCCTGTTCTTCATCTGGGGATTGGCGGCGCTGTTCGCGAACAATGTTGGGGGATATGGTGCCGAGATCGTGGCCGCAAGCCTCGCCGGACTCGCTGGAGCCGCCCTCAAATTGGGATTCATAAAATAAACCTAAGTGGCAACAATGACGTGACAAGGCAACTTGTCCGTTTTTCCTCTTTTTTCAGACCATTCGTATGGATCAGAGCTACCGGTTCATTTGCTCTCTCGATTTCCCGTGTAGGAAATGACCGCTCCAGCCAGGGATACGAAACCCGCTACCAGGACAGATATGGTCGCCGCCATTGCCAAATTGGAAGCGATCGGGCTCTCTAACGCGCCGGTCAGGTCCACCTTTCCCATCTGGAAGACGAGCAGTATCGTGCCCAGGGAAGTGCCGATGGGTATGCTCAGGTTCCGGAAAGTGGCGGAAACGCTGGAGGCCACGGCCGCTTTCTCCTTTGGGAGCGTGATCATCACCTCGGTGTCGTTCACGCTCTTGAACAGCGCGCTTCCCAGCCCCATGATGGCGAAGGCCATCAGCATGGTGATGAGGTCCTGCCAGAAGAACCCCAGCGCCAGCAGGAACAGCGAGCCGGCCCGGATCAGCTGCCCCGCCGGACTGTAATGCCTGGAATGCGTCCGGTCATACATCCTCCCCGTGATCGGCGAACCGAACATCATGACCGCAGGAAGGATCATGAATATTAGGCCCACCGTTTCCGGTCCGCAGCCCATCACGCCTTCGTAGTAGAACGGCCCGATCACCGAGACGATGTTGGAGCTGATGAAGAACATGGCCATGCTCAGGCCGGCGAAGGTAAAGGCCCGCACCCGGAACACCGATATGTCGAGAAGAGGATCGGGAGTTCTCTTTTCCCAGACCGTGAAGCCTGCCAGAGACGTTGCAAAGGCGGCCATGAAGACGATCGCCAGTGCATCTATT
>JBEKDM010000110.1:0-8196 GCA_050014375.1 Methanomassiliicoccales archaeon
ACCGTTCTATTGCGTTATCATGATGACGAGAATGAGAAGGTAAGGGAGAGCATCAAGAACCTCCTGAGCGAGATCTCGAAGACGCCTGCAGGCAAAGAAGCTATCATCGACAATGTCTCAAACCCGAACCGCGACGTTCGTCGAGGCGTAAAACGTGCCATACTGGATATCTGGGGACCGCAGGCGGCCCCATATGCTACACTCTATGAACAGACCGTGATGCTTATGGGCTTCGCCCGGAAGAGGGACGTGCCGGTCGATGACATCGAACGGCTCGCGTTGATCACGAAGAAAACCTTCCTGGAAGGAGAAATGCTCCAAGCCATATCGGACATTTCCCAATGCCTTGAGTTTGTGAAGCTCCGATATCGAAACGTGGAGAATCTGAAGAACTATCTGTCGGATATGCTCCGGACGATCCCGGAGCTAAACAAGATGGGGGTTTCCACGAACTCCATGGAGACGTCACTGAAGACCGCCTTAAATCTGAGCCGCAACCGGCAGTTCGATTATACGAACGATCTGATCGAGGAACGCATGCGTGAGCTCGAGATCCGGGACGAGCTGATCTCCATCGGCGAGACGGTCAAGGTGAACATACTGACCCGACCGGAAATGCAATTGGCCGACCTGAACGGAATGGACGTCTGGGCTTTCGAGAAGATGAGCGAGATCATCCAGATGACCACCGCGTCCAACCTGACCGGTACCCGGTCGATTGCGCTCAAAGGGCTCCATGGCTTCCTGGTCAACGAATTCTCGACGTATTATGAGAACAATGCCAAGAAAAGGGTCGATGAGATGGACCCTTCGGCATTGTTCACTGTGTACATCATCGGCATTGTGTCACTGAAGCTCGTTTCAGACCTCATCCCGGTGACAGCAGAGGAAATATACCAGAAGTACTACCGCGGTCTGGAACAGGACCCGACGGTCCTGATGGTGACATGGCCCGAGGTCGTCATGCGGTTGGCGTAGTTGTCAAAAAGCGTCATGTATTATCCGAAACTTCGCATTTTTTTCACTACCCAGTTAGTATTTTTGGACTAGCAATATTTATATTGTGGAATAACGTTACAGATGGCGAGGGATGCACTTATGCCAAGTTCATTGGTAAAAGAAGCTCTAGCTAACGCTGGAATCAAGCAACCAGCAAACGGAAGTGTAGGAAACCAACAGGCGGCACCGGCACAGCCGGTGAACCAGCCCGCACCGGCACCCGCGCCGGCCGTGAGCGCGACGGACGAGGAATTGCTCCGGATCGCCGCTCAGCTGGATGTCTGTATAAAGATCATCGGATGCGGTGGTGGCGGTTGCAACACCATCAACAGATGCGTCGACGCTGGCATCAGCGGAGCACAGCTCTGTGCCATCAACACCGATGCAAAACACCTGCTGACCATCCGCGCCCCGAAGAAGATCCTGATCGGAAAGTCAAAGACCAGGGGTCTCGGCGCAGGAGCTAGGCCAGAGGTCGGAGAGGAGTCCGCCCGCGAGAACGACAGCGAGATCAGGGACTTCCTCAACGGCGCGAACATCGTGTTCGTCACCGCAGGCATGGGAGGCGGCACCGGGACCGGTTCGGCCCATTATGTCGCTGGCATTGCAAAGGAACAGATCAGGGCACTGACCCTGGGAATCGTCACCCTACCATTCAAGGCAGAAGGCACAGTACGCATGGAGAACGCCTTGGCCGGACTGAACAAGCTGAGACAGGTTTGCGATACCACTATCGTGGTCCCAAACGACAAGCTCCTGGAGCTTGTTCCGAAGCTGCCGGTGGACGCCGCATTCAAGGTGGCAGATGAGGTCCTGATGCAGACCATAAAGGGTCTGACCGAGATCATCACCAAGCCCGGCTTGGTCAACCTGGACTATGCCGATATCCAGACCGTAATGAACGAGGGTGGAGTGGCATTCGTCGGTATCGGCGAGGCCAACACTGACGCAGATGACCGTGTCAAGGCAGCCGTCCACGAAGCACTTACCTCCCCGATGCTGGGAGAGGTCGACCTGAGACAGGCCAAGGGCGCCTTGATCCGCGTCGTCGGCGGACCGGACATGACCGTCGGAGAGGCCCAGAAGGCCGCCGAGATCGTGACCCAGTCCGTCAGCGAGAGGGCCAGGATCATATGGGGATGTTCGATCGACCCGGAGCTAGAAGGAACGATCAAGATCCTGTTGATCGTCACCGGTGCCAAGAGCAAGTACATGCTCGACGCCCGTGGCATGGGTGGAATGAACACCCAGGCAGCACCGAGAGCGGCGCCCCAGTATGCACCGAACCCGGTGCCTCAGCAGCAGTATCAGCAACCGAGACAGCAGCGCAACGACGACGATATCGACTTCGTGCGCTGAACTTGGGGGCAAACGAGCTGCGTCGGCAGGACGCCTCCCCTTCCTTTTTTGGAAGGGGTCACGTTCAAAAATCGAAGGTGGTGTCGCCAAAACTGACGGCAGGACATGGCTCCATGCATCCACCGCAATGGATGCATTTCACGTCTATTACGCGAACCTTGTCTTGATCTAGTCGAAGTGCACCCTCTTTGCATCTGGCGACGCACACCCCACAACCGACGCATTCCTCGGCCTTAACCACTGCTCTGCGCACCTTTTCCACTTTTTCTCTGATCGCTTTCTGGTCACTACCCTTGGCAATGAGCGCGCCCTCGTCGAATACGGTCACGCCCTCAATAGAGCACCAGCCCTCTTCCTCGTTGACTGTGACCTCTCCGACCATGTTGAGCAAGTTCGCGACGCTTAGCAGATCTATCTTCCTGGAGAACGCGCCTTCAATACTGAACCCGAGGACGCAGGGCGAAAAACCGTCCTGCATTCTCAGCGTCAACAGCCTTGAGGCGGTCTCCTCAAGTTCTTTCCGTTGACGCCCGGGGATGATTATCCCAGTTCGGGCCAGCTCCTCCTTGACCGATGCGGGTACACGTTTCCAGCGCCAAAGGCCCAATTCCACCCATTCTTTTGGCTGGCCGATCGATTCGGCATACTTGTGCAGGTAGGCGTCCCATTCCTTCGAACGGTCCGATTCCTCCTTGACCAGCTCCAGTTCCGCAAGGTCTGAGGCTGGGCAGAGGAAGCAACCGATGCGGTCCAGACCATGCTCGTACCAAGGGTTGAATGGGGCCTTCCTCATGAAAATGTATATCCAGACATGCAGCGCCGTCCAGTGCTGTATGGGTGAGGCGCCCACCTGTCCGGGCGTCCACGGGTTCCGCCAGATGCGCGGCTTGTCCGCCCTCTGTTCCGATTCGTACTTGCGTTGGCCGATGAACGATAGAACACCGTCAGGGAAATGCTCCATGATCGCCTTCACCGTCGGGCCGAGTTTGTTCGTCTTGCAGCACCAGCGGAAATCGCGTCCCGGCGGCCCGAAGTAGTTGAGATTGCCGAAGAACGCATGCTCTGGAGCGTGCTCGACGATCAATTTGATATTGTAGCGTTCGGCCACTTCATTGACGTACTGGACCGTCTCCGGGAACTCCAAGCCGGTGTCGATGAAGAACGAGGGCAGGTCCAGGCCCGCGTCCCTCGTCAGCAGCATCGTTGCCAGGCTGTCCTTGCCTCCAGAGAATGAGACCACCGCCGGGAGCTTGAACTCCGCAGTCGTCTCCCTGATGAACTTAACGGCATCCCAGATCCGGCGTTCCATCACCGGCGAGTTGCCCTTGATGACCATGTCCCAATCCTGGACGTCGGTCCTGGGAACATATTCCGATGGAAGGTCCGCCCATCTAGTTTTGATTGCGGCTCCCTTTTCTACCCGAGACATCTCTTCGGTGGACATCTTCGCGGTGCCGGTGGCGAAAGCGAAATGCCTGGAATCTACCACCATCACCTCGTCCCCCTTCTTGATCCCGGCGACCGCGGAGACCACTCCGGGCACCATCAGGTTGGTGCTCTTCTGCATCGGAGCGACCGCGCCGTCATCGGCCATGACCACTCCCTTCGAGGCCACATTTTGCAGCATCCTTGCTGCCGATACTCTCAGGAGAAGCTTCCAGCCGAAACCAAGGTCGTAACGGGCTGCGGCGACGACCATCCCATCGACGATGATCTCCTCCATCCGGTCCAGTCCTGGGACCTTGTTCAACAACACGATCCTTCCATCTGGAAGAAGTGCTTTCCCACATCCGGGACCGAAATCCCGTTCCGCGAGGGAACGCATGAAATCGATGTCGTGGGTAAAAGTCGGCCTGACGTCCCCCGGCGGCGTCAGGCTCACCGGGTCTGTCCTGCCGTGGCAGATGCCGCATTCCGTGGATTCCAGGACCGGCACGTTGCACTGCTTGCACCAACGGAGGTGAAGCTCTCCAAGCCTGACTATTCCCATGTCCCGCCGAGTCCGCATACCTATATTTGAAAGTATTCTCAATAGGAACATAGCGGCAAAAGAATCTGAACGTTCCAGGCAAGGAAATGACCAGACCTGAATCGAAGACCTTTTATCGAACCTAGAAATAGTAGTACACTAATTTGGGCCTGATTAGCATGAAGCCAACGAAGCGCACGCTGGGCATCGAATACGCCATCCGCGACATCCTTCTGCCGGCCAGGGAGCTGGAGAAGAAGGGGGTCGAGGTCCTGAAGCTGCACATCGGGGATCCAAACAAGTTCGATTTTAGGACCCCGAAGCACGTAAGGGACGCCCTATGCGCAGCCGTCGAGAAATGCGATAACGGTTATGAGGAGTCCGAAGGCAACGTCGAACTGAGGCGGGCCATCGTCGACAAGGAGCGGAAGAAGAACAAGATCGACATCGACGAGAACGACGTTATCATAACGAACGGTGTCACCGAGTCGATCCAGATGATCACCGCCGCCACTGTTGAGTCGGGGGACGAGGTTCTGGCCCCCGGGCCGAGCTATCCTTCCTATACCGAATTCACCAAGTTCTTTGGCGGTGTGCCGATATCCTACCGCACCATCGAGGAGGAGAACTGGCAACCGGATATAGACGACCTGAGGAAGAAGATCACTCCGCGCACCAAGTACATCGTCTGCATCAACCCGAACAACCCTACTGGTGCATTGTACCCGGATAAGGTGCTGAAGCAGGTGGCCGACCTGGCCGGTGAGAACAACTTGTTCCTGGTATCGGACGAGATCTACGATCTCATGACCTATGACGGCGGCGTACACCATTCGCCCGCCACGTTGGCCAAGGACGTCCCCATGATACTGGTCAACGGGTTCTCCAAGGTGGACCTACTTCCGGGCTGGAGGCTCGGGTATTCCGTGTTCCGCGACCCCAATGGCGAGCTGAATGAGATCAAGGATGCCGTCGGAAAGCAGCTCAGGCTGCGGCTCAGTGCCAATGCCCCTTGCCAGATGGCGGTCATCGAATCGTTGAAGCACTCGAGGGACCACCTGAAAGGCATGATGGATAAGCTGGAGGATCGGCGCAACTTCGCATATAAGAGGTTCAACGAGATTCCAGGGATCAGCACCCAGAAGCCACAGGGGGCGTTCTACATCTTCCCCAAGATCGAGTCGAAGAAGTGGAAGACCGACAAGGAGTTCGTGCTGGACGTCCTGCACAACGCCCATGTCCTGTTCGTTCCTGGCTCGGGCTTCTGCCCCATCTATGGCAAGGGCCACTTCCGGGCTGTCTTCCTGCCTGACCGGGAGATCCTGGGAAAGGCCTTTGACCAGCTCGAAGACTATATGAGAAAGGTCGCTTGAGCGGTCAACTTCTTTCCGCCTTCGTCTGAAAGGAACGAAGGCTTCACCTTTATTATATTCATATTATGTAATGGATTATTCGAACACCATATTCTCCGAAGTTCCTCCATATGTCTTGTACAGATAAATTAATACATCTCCAAAATATCAGGGGGATGGTACAGATATGTTACTAAAGCTGGTTAGAATAGTCGAGATATCTGCCTACAACGAGAATTCTCCACTCCATCCTGCCGCAAGACGCTTTCTTCAAATTTATCATACCGTCATGAATTGGGTTTTGGAAAATGACTCGGAACGTGTGGGAAGAGCGTATTTGAGGATGAAGGATGAAGGACGCAATATCATAAATGGCAAATTGACTTTTCTTTCAATGGATGATGCTTATATTTGGACCAAAGATTGGATCGGACAGTTTAATGAGGAATACGATTTGATTGTGGGAATTCCACGCAGCGGATTGTTTATCGCGAATATAATCGCCACTAAGCTGAACCGTCCACTTGCAACGCCCGAAATGGTCCAAAATAGGCAATACTGGATGCCTCCATATATTAATTTAAAACCATTCAAGAATATCCTTGTCGTTGAGGATGTAACTGGTACTGCAAAGGCGTTGGAGCGCGTGAGAGTGATTGTGAATGAGGCATATCCTGAGTCTAAAGTCACGCTCGCTTCCCTCATGGTCATACATGATGCAAGAAATCTTGTAGATATTTTCTATAAAGAGCTCGACGGAGTTGGAATCTATGAATGGAATCTGGCGCATGCAAATCTCGGCTCAAGGGTGGCAATGGACCTTGATGGAGTCCTTTGCGAAAACTGCCCTGTGGGTTTTGATATAGATGAAACAAAATATGTCAATTGGATATGCAATGCAAGACCGTATATTGTGCCATATAAAGGGATAGATTTCATTTTGACAAACCGTCTTGAGAAATATCGAAATCAAACTGAAGAATGGTTACGAAGTAATGGTGTAATCTATCGGAAGCTTATAATGTGGGATATTCCTTCGAAAGCTGATCGTTGTGGAAACGACGCGCATCACAAGATCAATATGGTTCTTGAAGTCAAGCCGAACCTCATGATAGAAAGCAGCGATTCCGAATCAAGGGAGATTTGGAGAGCTACAGGGGTACCAACAATATGTACCGATACAATGCGAGTCTATTCTTGGGGCAGTAAATTGTGAATAACAATCGGCCCTCTTGCAAAACTAATTCCGACATTTTGAAATTGTAATTATTCTTTGCTATCTATACTGTTATGAGCTTTTCGAGGAGATATTTCCACGCTTTTGTTGAGAACATATATTCACTCTCACCGATTTAATCCTGGTGGCAGACAAACCTCAGATATGGCAGGAAATGGATTCTCTTCTTCTTGACCCAGTCACCGATCCGGTAGGTTAGCCAGCCCTCGTGCGGGCTATCAAAGTTGTGGCGGTTCACCCAATCGTGCACTGCTTCTTTTATTGCGTCCCTGGACGCCAGGTCCAGGTCTGGCAGGTCCTGCCAGAGGTAGTTCTTCATCATGTTGTGCCGCTGCTCGGTCTTACCCAGCGTCTGCGGATGGGCGATCGATTCCAGGATGTGCTGGACCGCCCATTCCTGGCAGAACTGGTCAAAGGAGCTCTCGCCTCCTTTGACCGAGTAGAATTGAGTTCCATGATTGGTCAGGAATTGCTCCGGAACACCGAACGTGGAGATGGTCTCCCGGCCATCGGGAGACCACATGACCTTTGCGGCGATTATGAAACGAGAATGATCGTCCACAACCTGGAGCACCCAGACATCCTTCCTGAGCTGGGTATAATCCATCTGCCACAGAGAGTTGGAATGCTTCCGTTCGAACGTACGGAAGCGGCGCCTGGTCGTGTGCCTCATCGGTCTGGCGTGGATCTTGAGATACTTGTGAACGGTGCTGGATGAGCACTCTACATCGAATACGATCTTCGAACATCCGTAACCCTGGCGGTCCCGGATCCCCAGGATCATGTCGACCTTTTCCCGTTCCAGGTTGTGGGTCTTCCTGGGCCGGCGGCTCTTATCCAGCAAGGCGACGAAGCCGCCCTTCTTCCATCTGGTGATCCAGTTCCTTACCGATCTGGGGCAGCAGCGGATCTTCTCCGCCACCTTCTTGACCCCTTCCTCCTCGGCCAGGAGGACCGCCTCCCGGCGGAGGAGGTGAATGAAGTCCTGGAGCTGCTGGCTCCCATACCGGAACTTCCTCGGCTCACCTTTAATATCGTACCTTACCGCATATCCATTGGGTGTGGTCATAATTTCTGTCTCCAAACAAAAGTATGGTCGCACCCCCTCTTTGTGATTTCTGACCGTTTTAAAACATCTTATTCCAAAGACATCTGGGTGAACTTTGGAAAGATGTCTTCGAACAGGTCATATAATAATAAGAATAAGTAACAAAGCTTTTGCAGATTTCGATTCTGGCACAATTAATATTAGGCAGTAAGTTTAATAATATTTCGGGATG
>JBEKDM010000111.1:0-8103 GCA_050014375.1 Methanomassiliicoccales archaeon
TTGGCATTGTTCCCCGGCCTGGGTCATAAGGCTGCTGGAACGGCATGCCCGTACCAATTCAGCATAGGCGTTCAGCACCCGGACGCATCCTTCCCGATAGAGAGACTCCCAGTCACCTGAAAGAACTACCTCCTTCACTTCGGTCTGGTCGGCGAGCACCGAGATAACCCGCTTCAGGCACACGCTATCGTTCAGCTCCTTACCGTGGGAGCAGCCGCGGCAGTCGAACAATAGGCTGTCATCCGAGCGCGAAAAACTGCATTCGGACCTCTTCGGTTCCAGTGCCTGGACGACCGGCTTCTTTGCCACTAAAACTCGGTTTGCCCTCATTCTATCTGATGTCATCGACGGGCATTCGGGGTTATCCTGATTGCATGTAATTGTAAGCTACGTGTTGCAGGGGATTCTGCCTTGCCTTTAAGCCAAGAAGTGCATAGCCGGTGCCGTGGAGCTGTTAGCGCCGGTAGGTTATAAGGACGCCCTGAAGGCGGCCATCATCGGAGGAGCGGACGCGGTCTACCTGGGCGGGAAGGACTTCGGCGCCCGGCGTCTGGCCGAGAATTTTGACGATGGGGAGATGCGCTCAGCGATAAAGCTCGCCCACGATCACCATGTCAAAGTATACGTCACCGTCAACACATTGATCAAGGAGAGCGAACTGGAGACGGCCGCCGGTTACATCGACATGCTCCGTTCCATCGGAGCGGATGCGGTCATCGTTCAGGACCGGGGCCTGCTCCGGCTCATCAAAGAGAACATCAAGATGCCGGTGCACGCCTCGACCCAGATGGGGATCGATTCAGTGGAAGGGGCATTGTGGGCACAGCAAGAGGGCATAGAACGGGTCATCCTGTCACGCGAACTGAACCTGGCTCAGATCCGGAAGATCAAGGAGGGCAGCAAGGTCGGGCTGGAAGTGTTCGTGCATGGTGCGCTCTGCTACTGTGTCTCGGGTCAATGCCTGTTCTCCAGCATGCTCGGGGGCAGGAGCGGGAATCGCGGGTTGTGCGCCCAGCCTTGCCGCAAGGAGTACGAGCTTGGGAACGAACGCGGATTCATGCTGAGTACCGCCGACACGTTCGGCATCGAGGCCATACCGGAATTGATACGAATAGGCGTAAAATCGCTGAAGATCGAGGGCAGGATGAGGAATCCGCTCTATGTATACGTCGCTACCAAGGTCTACAAGGCGGCCATCAAGAGGGCGCAGGCTGGTGACCAGGAATTGATCACGCCCCGGGAACGCGAGCTTCTGGAAACGGTCTTCAACCGGGGCTTCTCGCGCGGCTATTTGATGGACACGAACGTCATGGCGCGCGAGTATGCCGATTCGCGCGGGCTGCCGCTGGGCATGGGAACTTCGGACGGCACCCGTTTGGCGCTCCGGACGGACAAAGTCCGGCCGGGGGACGGCATCACGATGTACCGTGGCAGCGAGAAGCTGGCCGGATTCGAGGTCAAGGAGCAGAGCAGCAAGGACGGTCTGACGTACCTGCGGTCGCCGTTCAAGATGGAGGTGGGCGAGTTCACGGTCTACAAGACCAAGGACCGGGAGTTCGACTCCATGCGGAAGACGATCGATACGATGCAGTTCCCCGAGCTCACCGCCACCAGGCGCCCTGTGCAGCTACGTCCGGCGAAGCACAGGCGCCAGCCGAGGCAAGCGGAGATGTCGGTGTATGCTTCGAGCATCAAGGTGCTGGAGAAGGTCCTGCCGTATTCGGACCGTATCTATTTCGAGCGGAACAAGCAGACGGACGAGGCCAGGTCGATGTGCACGGACGCGGGCAAGGAGTTCGTTCCGATCATGCCCCGGGTATCGGTCGACATGCCGATGGTGGACGACGGTTCCGTCATGGTGTGCAACGTAGGCCAGGCGCACCAATATGGTGACCGGCGGCTGTACGGGCATCACTCGATGAATTTCTTCAACTCGCTGACGACACCCCGACTGTTCCAGCAGACGATGTCCGTCGAACTGTCGCATGACGATATCTGGGAGACGGTACAGCACTATGACGGACGGCTTGAGGTATTGGCGTTCGGCAAGGTGGAGCTTATGATCACCAAGGACCCGTCCCTCAAGGAGGGATGGCTTGTAGACCAGCTGGGCAAGCGATTCCAGGTCTACCGGGACACGGACGGATACGCCCATATCTCGAACTCCTCGGACCTGTTCCTGCTCGACTTCCTGCCGGAGCTGGAGGACATGGGCATCGATTCGTTCGCGCTGGACCTGCGCCGGAGGCATCCGGACCTGGCGGAGCTGGCGGCAAAGGTCTATCAGGAAAGGGACCTGGACAGCAAGGCGGTCCTGAAGAAGAAGTGCGGGCCGATAACCTCCGCCCACTACCAGAACGGCGTTCCTTGAGCAATTAGGCTCATTGTAGCCGGAACGCACTAGGCGGTCGCGGTCCTTCGACCGGTCATGAGAATCAGAATGGGATACCGTCCCGGCACGTCCGGCATCGGAGGCTTCATGGAAGCGGTCCTTTCGATGATGGTGGTCATCTGCGGCGTCATGCTGGTGACGACGTCCCTGGCCTTCGTCGGGATCGACCTTCGCCGGGATTCCGACGAGACATCTCTCCAAGACGGATGTCGGTCCCTGTCCGACCAATTGTTCTCGCTCGGGTCCCCGTTCTTCGATGGCGAGGTCCTGCAGAACTCGTCCCTTGCTCTATTGAATTGTTCACTCTTCCATGTCGGCGTCCATGTCAATGGCTATTGCATGACATTGCAGGATATCACCGTTGGATCTGCTCCCGCCATCTTGCTCAAGAACGGGGACATCTCCTCCGAGAACGACACCAGGTCGGTCTCGGTCCCCGTGCTTCTGTCCATGCCGGACCGGACCGTTCACGCGGCCAAGGCGACGGTGATCGTGTGGCGATGATCGACGCGGAGAGAAGGCGGTCCGGCATGGCAGCGCTCTTCGATGCGCTGATGTTCCTTTCCGTGATGTCGGTCGTGTCGGTCGCAGTGCTCGTGGCTTTCGCACCCGACCACACCGTTGATAGGAATGCCCAGTCCTATGTGCAGAAATGTCATTCGGTGCTGCTCGGCACGACGTTGCGCTCCTGGTCTGAGTCCTCAGAAAGGTTCATGCCGGTGTCCGATGCCATCGCAACCCTTCTGTTCATCAAGAAGCCGCTGCCTGAACGGATCCATTCGGAGATCGAAATGATGCTCCGGAGCCTTTTCACACCCGAATACGTAGCAGAATGGACGTGTACTCTAGAAGACTCATGCTTCGTTTTTGGTGATGATCCAGGCAACGCAACGAGAGGCAACATCTTCGTTTCGACGCTGTCGGTCGCCGCTCCTTCCGGTCTTTGCAGCTATGTGCTGACCGTTCGCTACGCCTAAACCTTCTTCCGGATGCGTTCGTAGGCCAGTTCGGTGCCACGGCCGATCTCGATGAAGGAACAGACTAACCCGGCGATGATGGCGCCGAAGATGAGGGGGACCGCATAATCCGATAAGGACCATTTGGTCCCCAGGAGGTAGATGACGATGAGGACGACCCCCAGGATGCTGAAGAAATACATCAGATAGCCGACGAAGGAGGCGTGAACAACAATGATGGCGCAGGTCCCATTGCACCTTTCGCAGGAACGTCCGCTGTACCAATTCTTGGGGTGCAGCTCCTTGCATTCCGAGCAATAACTAAACTTCACGGCCCAAAGATGCAGGACCATTGATAAATTGGTTTTGAGCTCTCAGGTCTGGGCAGGATAGTGTTGTTTGTTCCAGGTTGTCTCAGGGAGCGACAGGTAGATGTCCTGGTCATCTACCTTATGGGTGAGCTTGATCTCGCATTCCTTGAGCCGGTCCAAGTTCAGTCCCCAATAGAATATGCGCCAGTTCCGTCCGCTGGCCAGCTGGGTCTCTTCCCAGTGCGTCTGCAGGAGGTCCATATCCTGGAGGTAATAGAACAGCCTCCGGTCCTCCTGGTTCAGGGCATTGTCGATGATCTCGTCGTGGTAGCCGAAATAGTTCAGTATTCTGAGGGTCACCTCTTGTGCGGTCTCCTGGTTGAACCCCGCCCTTGACTCGAGTGTCTTTTCCAGCAGCGTATAGCGGCTAATTTTGTTATCATTGGTCATATTTTTTTGTTCTCGCATTACAACTTGAACCGGCGAGATATTAAAGCTTGCCCTTTGGAACACTGCCATCGGGAACGAATATTGGCCGGAGATGATTGACCTAGACTAACATGCTGATTTCCACGGATCGATGTCCGAATGAGCGACGCGGTCATGGGTTAAATACTGCCGGTTTCAATCCAATCGGCATGCGCTTCAACAAACAAGAGCATGGCCGGTGGCCTGTTCTTTCTGAGCTCCGCCTGGTTCATTACCTGCCTCGTGCTCGGCGAGGCGGTCGCTCCTGGCTATAACATGAACACGAGCTCCATTAGCGATCTCGGTATCATCAGCCAATCGAGCCTCTTGTTCAACGTCTCGATATTCGTCGTTGGCATGATGAACATCGCCGGGGGTTATCTTTAGTATCAATCTCACCGGAAGCGTTCCGTTCTGGCCATATTCACAATCGCTGGAATCGGGACCATTGGTGTGGGGATATTCACGCTCGACTCGCCCACGGGGCTCCATGGCATATTCGCGCTGGTGGCTTTCCTTTTCTTCAACCTGCAGGCCATTGCGGTGGCCAGGATTATCAACGGGCCGCTCAAGTTGATATCGATAATATTGGGTTTGCTCGGCCTGGTCTATCTCGTGGTCATGTTCGTTAGCGATTCGGGGATCATAGATCTGTTCGGCCCCATCGGCCATGGCGGTACCGAGCGTTTGATCGTGTATCCGGCTATCATCTGGCTAATGACATTCGGCGGCTATCTGATGGGATCGGAATCGAGGTTGGAGACGACCAAGGCCTGAGCTGACCATATCTGGGGTCGTGATGCACTACAATCTTCGGCGTTCGCATGGCGAGCGCCCCCGTGGCATATAAGAAGAATAGGATCGAGGAGTGGCTGGTTGAGAATTTGATTGATGAGAGCTAGAATGGTTGTGACAGCGGCCATAACTGAAGAAATACTGAGACCATGTCCTGGGAATCGGTCTAGAGAGTCTGATATCGCTTTTGTCCGAGTAGTATCCCGAAGCAGAAATCGAACAAAACGATTACGAAAATGAGAATAAACCATAACCAATTCTCAAAGTTCAATATCATTCCTGCCAGGACAATGAACATGCCAATGATGCCGATGGTGATGAGATTGATACCCACAAGGCGGGCCAGGCCCGTTTTGTCCATAACTTTAGAATCGTCATAGCCAGCAATAATATCGGCCAATTGGTACTTCATGATCAGGAAACCGAAAGCGAGAAGGAATATGGACATCAAGCCCAGGATTACTACGACCAAGAGTTGCATGGTTCCCATATCCAGCTATGAATTGACTTGATTTCAATATTTTGTATCAAAATTGATAATTTACCGACCAGATCACTTTGGTACTTTAGCGGTGGAGGGTTCCCTCGGTTCCTGTTCGTTGCGTTGTCCTGGGGTCTGATGAGGTGGCCAACGGTTTCACCCACTTCCGCCATCCGAACTATTTTGAAAGGATGACAGAGGCCAATACGATAGGATGCTTAACCGGAATTATTGAGGGGGCCATCCCGCCCCTCCACCTTTTTCCAACCTCGAAATTTCCATCCATCAACACCATATCCGCCAGACTAGTGAGATCGATATCCAACTCTTGTATCCAACTCTTATCCACATTTCCACAGGCGCATTGTACTATCGAAAACCTTATTCAGGGCATCGGAATCTGGCCTTAGGCTCGATAATATAATCGATCGGCAGGCAATGCCGGTTCCGGTCATGATCGAGCCTCGAAAAAGTAAGTTCAGAGTGATATTATGGGTCTGTTCGACAAAGTACTTGGACCGAAGGAACCAGAAAAGTTGACCAAAGAAGAGGCTTTCGCCTCAGTCGGTCTGGCCGCAATCGCCGCCGACGGCGTCATCACCGAGGAAGAAGGACGCGGTTTCATCGTGGCACTGTACCGGATGAAGATGTTCAAGAATTACAGCCAAAACCAAATGGGCGCACTCCTGAACAAGCTCATCAACATCGTCCAGCGCCAGGGATTTGACGTTTTGATAAAAATGTCGAACGAATCATTGCCAGCCGATCTCAAGGAAACGGCCTTCGCAGTGGCCATCGACCTGGTGTTCGCAGACGGGGATGTGGACGATACCGAGCAGAAGCTCATGACCAAGATCCAGCAGATGATGGGCATCCCGGAAGCCCAGGCGATCAAGATCATCGAGGTCATGATGATCAAGAACAAGGGTTGATTATACCCCCCCATCCTTGATCAGGTCGGCCTCCTAGGCCGACCATCCTTTTTCATAAGCGGCTCATCCGATCATCAAAGATACTCAGGGCCGTGCACATTCTTTCCTTTGGAACATTAGAGTATGAGGGACCACAAGACGCCTTTGACCAGATGACTGATCCGGTCTATGAGCCTCGAGTCCTCGTTTTGTCAATGTTGGGTCTCAGACGAACTGGCATGTTCCGTCATGAATTTCAGGACCACTTCGTTGAACTCCGTGGGGTTCTCCATAAACGAGAAATGCGCCGCATTCCTTATGGTGACCATCTGATTGTTCGGAATCGTTCTGTGAAGCTCTCCAACGATGGCATGCTGGACCTTGATCGATCGTTCACCAGTGAGTAACAGAGTGGGTTGAGTTATATTTCTGGCCTCAACCTTTGAAAATTGGGGAGACTTGGTCCTCAGCTCTGCTACCGTCGCTATGTTCGACCTCATCATTGCGATGGCAGAGGCGGAGTATTGCTTCATCGCATCTTGCCTATCCTCAAGCCCGTCAAGGAACATCTGCAAAACTTTCTCATTGTTCTTCTGGTCGAGTTCTTTTAACATGGCCTGATTGTTCTTCATGGCCTTGCGCCATGGGATCGCGACCGACGGCTTCCTAAACAACAATGACAATCTCTGGGCTACGCTGTCCGGGTCCCTCAGCAGCATGGTCGGAAGGTATGGTTCTATGAGCACCAGGCTGCGCACCAGAGCAGGTTGTCTCAATGCGTAGTTGGCTGCCACGGCTCCACCGTATGAATGACCGATCAGATGCACCGGGCCGCCACCCAAATGATCGATCAGTCCTTCCAGGTCCTTCTCGTTGTTCTCGACGGTACTGTCCGTGAAATCACTGTTCTTATTGGGGAAGGCGCAACGTCGGCTATATGCGATGGTTCGATAATGCTGGGAGAGGGCCCCGAATTGTCCTCCCCAGGCCCGATAGTCAGTCGGTACGCCATGAATCAGGATCACTGTTGGTCCAGCCCCTTTCTCTTGGAAATTTAGCTTTACCTCTCCCACCTTTATCATTTCCATAGAAAACCTAGTAAGGGTTTGGTTTGTTCCTCATAAGTTACTTTCGGTCTTCATCTAGAGTCAATTCACAGGAATCGCCTTCAGTGGCCAACCAGTAATCATTCGGTCAGCTACGAGAATATCGAGCCTTGAATTCTTTCTTTCCCACCGTCGAAAAGGACTCCTTCATCCCCGCCGTTTTCATCAGGGACCTGATATCATCCACGGGCATTCCGTGCCGCTTCCTTGTCGGTTCCCGGAGTTGAACGAAGCCGTCCGGTTTTAGTTTGTTGACCATGCTCTTTACGATCTCCGATCTTTCTTCCTCAGGAATATCATGCAGAACGTAACTCACTACTATCACGTCGAAAGACCCATCACGCAAAGAAGATGATCGTATATCGGATCGAATGAAATCGATGTTCTGGAAGTCCTTCAATCTTCTTTTTGCCACCGCTTGCCATTCTTCAGAAACATCCAGTGCCGTTACCCGACCTCCTAAGCTGAGCTTTTTTGCGATGAAATAAGTATTGTCTCCCCAGCCAGCCCCGAAATCCAATACATTTTCTCCTCCCCTGAGCCCGATCTCCTCGACGAATTTTCGATAGTTCATTCTTCGGCCGATTTTGGAGGCCAGAAGGACTAAGGCAACCTGTCCCCTGCTTGGTTTCGTTATGCTCATGCTATCGCTCTTAGTGCCCTATTCATGTTCACTGCGGATA
>JBEKDM010000112.1:0-8096 GCA_050014375.1 Methanomassiliicoccales archaeon
TGTTGCCTGTAACTTTCATGAACACCTCACCGACGAACTCTCATTCAAAGCCCTTATTTCCATATCCGTTGTGATGGGTAAAGTCCTCTAAATCCCTGCGTACCCTTAGAACTTTAGATATTGCGGAGATGGGGTAGCCCAGGCGCAGGCCGTACACAACGTTCATATGATCTGGAATGTCTAGAATCTTTTTGGCTTGCACATCGACCAATTTGTCGCCGAAGTCACTCAATATACGAACGCTAATCCCCAGAGATGTGGCCATCAACCACATGTTCTCCATCACGCAACCGAGGCTGACCAGACCCAGCACATCCCCCTCAGAATCGGGCGCCCTCTTCCTTGAGTCATAGATAACGATTAGAAGGACGGGACTGCCGTTTATCGCATACCTTAGAGGCTGGGGCGGGCTATTGTTGGCGACCTCTTTGAACTTTTTTGGGTCACGAAACGATGGCGGGAACATAGTGCCAAGTATTCCGACCTTCTTTCTTCTTAATTCCTGCTCCGAGAAAGAAAGCTGTTCTAAGTTCTCCCGGAGGAATGTCTCTGTCACTGAAGACTCTATTTCTCCCAGCTTCTTTAGGACATTTTGGTCATCAACGACCAAGACCTCATAATTCTGCATGTTATGAGGAGTCGGAGCCCACCGTCCTGCATCAAGGATCGTTTTTAGATCATTCTTAGCAATTGAGTGATTGGGGTCGAAAGGAACACGGACCGATTGTCGGTCTTGGATAAGTTTTAGGAGTTCATTCATGTCCGTTCGAAGAAATATCGAACCTTATTACGATAAAGGAATCGACGGACTATCGAACGACCCGATCCCGATAGCCTTTCATTTGCGGAGCATTTCGGGCTAGTTCCTGGAGTAGGAACGAGTGCAAGGGCTGCTTTAAGTTATGACTTGTCGGAAAATCCTTTCCTTAGACTGCCCGCAATTCCAAGCATCTTTATCTTGTTCAGCCTAGCATCCGAACTTCAACCGAATTATGAAGAAGGAATAAGAAACTTGTTGGAATTTCTCTTAGATCATAGCTCAGTATATTCCACACTCGAGGCTTCCATACAGTCGAAGGGAGAATCTGGTCAAATGCGATATTCATACTACTTGATCATTCGTTCATAAAGTCTATATTTCACCTTTTTCCTCATGACGGCGGAAGAGGATGATCTTGGCCTATTGTACCAATTGTGGAGCTGAGAATCATCAAGATGCAAGGTTCTGCTGCCGTTGTGGAGCCACTCTTTATGAAAGCAATTTGGACAAATCACGACAAGTTCTAGTCACTGAGCCGGTTGCCTCCATCCAGATCGATTCCCTTAACGGATCAACAGAGATCACAGCACCTTCTCATCCGAGCAACCCGACCCTGATCGGTCCACCCAGATCTCGAAGGGGAAAAAGTGTCAGGATCATTATGATCGTTTCTCTTCTCTTGGTCTCAGTGCTCATCGGGGGAGCAATGTCGGGCTTTGTTGAATCCCGGATCAACCTCAACACAGGTAGTGCAACTCACAATACACAGCGTATTGCCGGAAACTATACCGTATCATATTCGTGGGATTACCTGGGAACTCGGTGGACGTTGAACGAGAAGATCTCTGCCACCACCTATTCCGATTATGTGGACCAACCCAAGACCTACGATTTCGTTTCCTATGTCACAAAGGATGATACGATCATCGCAAAGATCGCCGAAGAACTCAAGACCGATGCATTGAGCAAAGGATATAACACAGCCCAGTTCGTGCTTTCATTCGTACAGAACGTCCCCTATGGGACTGATGAAAATACCACTGGAACCGATAACTTTCCGAGGTATCCCGTCGAAACCCTAGTGGACGACGTCGGGGACTGCAAAGATCATTCGACGCTATACGTGTCGCTTATGGAGTCCCAGCCAATAGGCGTCGGCATGGTGCTCCTCGAACTCACCAAAACGGGGGTTGCGGTAGGGCACATGGCTGCAGGGATATGGGCGACCGGTTACAGAGGGACCTACGTCCAATACAACGATGAAGATTACTACTACTGCGAAACCACTTCACCAGGCTGGCAGATCGGACAGTTACCTCCGGAAATGGACGGGTACACGATTCAGGTTTTGCCAATATAAGCGATATACCAGCTTGTGATGAAGGGTTTACTTGGCTCGTTCATTATGGATCGTTCGATATGTCCTTTAGATCACCTCATTTAGATCCTTTTCTGATCTGGATACATAAGAAATGAAAAAGATGGAAGGACTGCGTTGAGCTCAGATTAGGCCGAGGAATGCGTCTGTGTCAGGGGGTATGCGTCGCTATATGCATGAGGGTGCACATTCGACTTGGGCAGGGTGGAGACAAGACCCCATGACCTGCCTTAGATCCGCGATACCGCCCTCGATTTTTGAACGTTACCCCTTCCAAATAAGGAAGGGGAGGTGTCATGCCGACGCAGCTCGTTTGCCCCCAAGTTCATCGCACAAAGTCGAGGTCGTCGTCGTTGCGCTGCTGTCTTGGCGGCTGGTACTGTTGCAGTGCCGGGTTCGTTCCGTACTGGGGTGCCGCTTTCGGTGCCGCCTGGGTGTTCATACCATGCATTCCGCGGGCGTCGAGCATGTACTTGCTCTTCGCGCCAGTGATGATCAGCAGGATCTTGATCGTTCCTTCGAGCTCTGGTTCGATAGAGCATCCCCATATGATCCGGGTCCTCTCGCTCACTGCCTTGTTAACGATCTCCGCGGCCATCTGCGCCTCCCCTACGGTCATATCCTGTCCGCCGACGACCCGGATCAGAACGCCTTTGGCTCCCTTAAGGTCGACCTCTCCCAGCATCGGGGAGGTGAGCGCTTCGTGGACTGCCTCTTTGACCCGGTCATCGGAGTCTTTATTGGCCTCGCCGATACCGACGAATGCCACTCCGCCCTCGTTCATGACCGTCTGGATATCGGCGTAGTCCAGGTTGACCAGGCCGGGCTTAGTGATGATCTCCGTGAGACCTTTGATCGTCTGCATCAGGACTTCATCGGCCACCTTGAACGCAGCTTCGATGGGCAGCTTCGGAACCATTTCCAGGAGCTTGTCGTTTGGTACAACGATCGTCGTGTCGCAGGCTTGCCTCAACTTGTCCAGTCCCGCAAGGGCGTTCTCCATCCTGACAGTTCCTTCCGCCTTGAACGGGATGGTAACAACACCCAAGGTCAGGGCTCGGATCTGTTCCTTGGCTATTCCGGCTACGTAATGGGCCGAACCGGTGCCGGTGCCGCCCCCCATGCCTGCGGTGACGAACACGATGGTCGCGCCGTTGAGGAAGTCCCTGAGCTCGCTGTCGTTCTCGCGGGCGGACTCCTCTCCGACCTCAGGCCTTGCTCCAGCGCCCAAACCCCTGGTCTTCGACTTACCGATCAGGATCTTCTTCGGGGCGCGGATGGTCAGCAGGTGCTTGGCATCGGTGTTGATGGCGCAGAGCTGTGCTCCGCTGATGCCAGCGTCGACGCATCTGTTGATGGTGTTGCAGCCGCCACCACCGCATCCGATGATCTTGATACAGACGTCCAGCTGAGCGGCGATCCGGAGCAATTCTTCGTCCGTCGCGCTCACGGCCGGCGCGGGTGCCGGTGCGGGCTGGTACGCCGGCTGTGCCGGTGCCGCCTGTTGGTTTCCTACACTTCCGTTTGCTGGTTGCTTGATTCCAGCGTTAGCTAGAGCTTCTTTTACCAATGAACTCGGCATAGTGCATCCCTTTCATAATATAGCCCAATCTTTAATATAAATACTACTAATCTAAAAAATAGTGGGTTGTGTACCAGGCAATATTTTGGATTAACGAGATGTTGTTCGAAACGATTTTAAGAATGAACAATTTAGTGTCAATGATAATCTGGTCATCCCTAGCATTGCTCACCGATATTTTTCCTTTGCAAGAAGTATCTATTATATCGCGGTAGGTACGATGACTATCGGTTTCTATGGCCGAACCGATAGTCATTGAACACCTGACTAAGGATTTCGCGGGTTTTAAAGCGATCGATGACCTGAACATCGTGGTCAAGAACAAATCCTTCATGGGATTCCTTGGGCCCAATGGCGCGGGAAAGACCACCACAATCAAGATACTGACTCATCTTCTCTATGCTTCCAGCGGTTCCGCATACCTCAATGGGATAGACGTCACCAAAGACCCGAAACACGCCCTATTCGATGTTGGCGCAGTGGTTGAGACGCCGGAGTTCTATCCTTATCTGACACCCACAGAAACACTTGCGTATATGGGTGAACTCGTCGGCATGTCAAATGAAGATATCAGACGAAGAACGAAAGAGGTTCTGGATACCGTTAGAATGACCGAATGGGGAGACAAGCGTATCGGCAAGTTCTCCAAAGGGATGAAGCAAAGGATCGCGATCGCACAAGCCATCTTGAATGAACCTTTGATCGTTATAATGGATGAACCGACCTCCGGTCTCGATCCCAGGGGCATGTTCGAGGTACGCGAGATACTGGTGGACCTGAAAAAGCAGGGCTACACTGTCTTTATGTCGTCCCATATGCTGAATGAAGTCCAGGATGTGTGCGACGATGTCGCCCTGATCAATCATGGAAAGTTGCTCCAGATGGGAAAGGTATCTGACCTGATAAGATCCAATGACTTCAGAAGATTGGAGATTAAGATCAAGCAAAACGTCAACGCCGAAATTTTGAAACAAGTAGCTGGATTAAATGGGGTCTCAGAGCTAGAGGCCGTAGGAACGAACGTTTTTGTCCTTTCCATCCACGGCGGGGAAGATGCCCAAATCAATCTCTTGATAGAACTGATCGCGCTGAACCTTAAGGTGGTCTCGTTCAAAGAGTCTGGCGTGGCCCTAGAGAACCTCTACATGTCGCTCATCCAGGAATCGAGGTGATCATGATGACAGAAACCATCAACGTTAATGAAAAAAGAACATTAGCTGTCCTTCCATCCGATCTCGAGCAGATCGGTGTTGTCTTCAAGTATGATGTCCTGAGGTATTTGCGAAGTCGACGACTACTGGGCATAGTCGCGATCGAGGCTTTGGTCCTTTTTTTGATCACCGCCTTGCCTCCATTACTGGGCAATAGTTATCCATCAAATGCCGACGACTTCATGCAGCGCTATGCGTCGTTCACGAGCCTATTGATCGTGATCGGAGCTACGCTCTTCGCCGGGGATGCCATAGTATCTGAGTTCCAGGGACGTACCGGATATTTGCTCTTTCCCAAGCCGGTCAAGAGGTCGGCGTTGTTGGCGGGAAAGTTCATCGCTTCTATGTCGGCGATGTTCCTGGTCGTGCTGCTATACTACGGTACATCGTTGCTATTGGACATCAGTATAACGGGTGGATTCTCCAACCTGGGGGCAGAGTCCCTTTTGCTCGCCTTGTTGTATTCGGTAGCCGCCCTATCCGTTGGCTATTTGATAAGCGCGGCGATGAAGGGTTCGACCGGATCTCTGATCCTGACGTTCGCGCTATTCCTGTTCATCTTTAGTATCGTAGACTCGGTGCTAAGTGCTGGAGGGGTAAAACCATGGTTCATGCTCAGCTTTGCCGGGGGGACGATAAGCGACATCATGACAACGCCATATCCAATAGACATTGTCAGGTCGGGCGGTGGTATTCGAGGAGCATTAATGAACAATGTCTATGTTCCCGACGTCGGTTTGTCGATTGCGGTTATGGTTGCATATACAATCATTGCCCTTGTGCTGTGCTACTTGATCTTCAACAGAAGGGAGATGTCGGCCTGATCTCTCTTCCCATTATGGGGGCCAGGCCCCCATTTTCCTTTTTCTTTTAATCCTGACTTCGACAATGGTTCCTATGAGCAACAACCATGGCAAGGTGTATATCCTTATCCGAGCCCAATGCTGTTGATCACTCCACCAGAGTTGCCATCGATAATCACGGTGATCTTCTTACCTTCATGATCATAGCGAGCAAACCATATGGGAGCGTGTAGCAATTCGGTCTCCGAGACGTCCACCTGTGTGCGCAACTGTTGGATCATATGATACTGCGCATGCGCCCTATCTGACTGCAACTGGTCCACTAATGTCTTGGCCTGGTATCTGGCGGCCTCTTCCCCGATATCTCCATTCATGATCTGAACGCCCTTCTGTACCTTGGACATATCGAAGAATGTTCTTTCCTCGAGGTTGAACGTATAATCCCTGGGCTGGTACTGGTTGAAAGCCTTGAGGGCCACGATCGGGAAATTATAGTTGCTGTTCATTTCTTGTGTCTTCTTGATGTTACCACGACCTGCACCCATCGTCGTGCCAACAAGAGCACCGGTCATCATCGGTCCCGCGAAACCACCCCTTCCACGTCCGCCTCCGAGAGCCATCCCCATCAGACCGGCCAGAGCCGCTGTGGTAGCAATCTGCCCCGCCTCCGCGGTCACATCGCTGGCTACGATCGAGGTCCGAGCCGAGGTCGAGACGATCCAATATGGGATCATGCTCAGGGTCAGCTCTTCCAGCTTTGAGTCCTCCTGAAGGTGTCTGTGCAACAGTCCCTTGTCCATGAGGCCGTGTATCCTATCGGTGATCTGCTCCTTCTCAGTTAGCTTGATCAAAAGCATTGTCTGCTTCTGGACGCTCCTCCACCCGTCATTTCCAAGCGTTATGGTGGATCCGCAATACGTGCAGGTAATTACCATCTCCCCGAATTTCGGAGCGATGGGCCCACTACAGCTTGGGCACTTAAGCGCCGTTGCTTCAGAGGGGGCGATTATCGACGGGGTCGAGGTCCCGGTCGGTTTGGCCTTCTCGTTGGCAATTTTGGTTCCGCACTTCAAGCAGAAAAGTGCATCGTCAGGCAGGTCGGCACCGCAATGTGGGCAATACATATTTTCACAATCCAGTATTCCAGTTAACCGTACGGGGCATTTTATTAGGAAATGCTCCATTCATCGTCTATGCCAGACAGACCGGTCGGGGTATGCTCTCATTTGCAAAGCTCTTCATTAGGTTTGCGGTCATTCACATATCCAACTAATAAGAAAGGGTTCGCGAAGAAGCCAGGTCGTACTTCACAAATCAAACGAAAGGGCAGGAAAGGTTATCGCAAAGTACCTTGGCGGATGTTCATCGGTCCTGCAATCGGGATGAGGATGGGGGCATGCATCAAACCCTTCCGCGGACGGATCTAACCCGGCAAACTGATCTGCTTAATCAATACACCGAGCATTAACGAGTGTTTACTTGACACTGCTTAAGACACCGACCAAGGGAGATTATCTATGCCGGTCGGCTTTGCTTAAGCATAGCATATCCGGTAGTAACGATAGTGAAAATTGCTGGAATAATCCATTGAATAGTAACGTCATGTCGTTGATTCTGCTTCAATCTTACATAGTCTCTGAAAAAGACTTACTCGTTGACTGATGATAGACTGTGAAAGATTTTCAGTCATATTCACATCATAATAGTCACAGCAAGAAAAGACTTTGTCAGTTAACTAAGCCAGATCACAAAATATCAGTCTTTCCAATTTCTGTGATTTCAAATCAGTCCTTTCATAGTGAATGTTACAGAACGAAAGATCAAAGGAGGGGCCGAATTCAACTTCGTTAGAAGTTACCGCTGCAGGAACGGTGATCACCCCGTCGAGCGATAATAGTTCGATGCTGATATTGGTGGCGTTAGTCTTAATCGCCATAGTGTTTATTGCGGTGCAGTTCGTCCTTTATAAGCGCAAAGGCAAGAAGTAAATGGCGGAAAACGCTCTTTCCATTCTTATTTACCTCAATTTAGAGCGCTATTGCCTTTATCGTAGATCCCCTTACCGTCCTGCATCAGCTTCCATACCCTGCGATATTGCCATCGCCTGGTACTCGAACATTGCATTTTTCCTGCAGTAATTGCACTGACCGAGAGTATCAACGACTAGTGACTCACCCTCGATGGATCAAACGGTCTATTCTTCCTGATGTTCTCGATGACCCTCGGCACCAGCGTTACGTGATAGATGAACACCATGTCCCTACGGCGGCCGTGCAGGCCGGGGGTCTGCTGTTGGGTGTTAATGATTCGGGGCGTTCTCTCCGTCGCCTTAGGAATTGAGGATGCGGAACATGGCAGATAG
>JBEKDM010000113.1:0-8061 GCA_050014375.1 Methanomassiliicoccales archaeon
GGTGGTCGGTTTCGCCCTCCTCTACGCGCTGCTGCGGCTGCAGGGCTGGCTGCCCTTCAACCCGGCCGGCCAGAGCGCCGTCGCGCCCGACCTGGCGTTCAACACCGCCGTCAGCTTCATCACCAACACCAATTGGCAGTCCTATGCCGGCGAGACGACTATGAGCTACATCACCCAGATGATCGGTCTCACGGTCCAGAACTTCCTGTCCGCTGCCATGGCGGTCGCAGTCCTGATGGCATTGATCCGAGGCATCCACCGAAAGACAATGAAAACCATTGGCAACTTCTGGGTGGATATGACCCGGGCAACGCTGATACTACTGCCTTTATCTTTCATCCTAGCTTTGCTCCTCGTCTCTCAGGGCGTCCCCCAGACGTTCGACGGTCCGATAGCTGGGCACTTGGTCCAGTCGGTCACCGACTATGGCGGTAACCTGGTCACGACCCAGACCATCCCGATAGGACCCGTTGCATCCCAGGAGGCCATAAAGATGCTCGGAACCAACGGGGGCGGTTTCTTCAACGCCAATTCGGCACATCCGTTCGAAAATCCGACGCCCTTATCCAACCTAATGGAGATCATTGGACTGCTCCTCATCCCGGTGGCCTTGGTCCTGGTGTTCGGCAACATGGTGAAGGACAGGAGGCAAGGGATTGCGATCCTGGTCGCCATGGCGCTGATATTTGCAGTCTTCCTCGGCTTCTGCATTTGGGCCGAGTCGAATGGAAATCCGTCCCTAACAAAACTGGGGGTCTCGCAGACCTTTACTGCCATTCAGCCAGGGGGCAATATGGAGGGTAAAGAGGTAAGGTTCGGGGTAGTTCCTTCGGCCTTATTTGCGACCGCAACAACGGCCGTGGCATGCGGAGCGGTCAATTCGATGCACGATTCCTTCTCGTCGTTAGGTGGCATGGTTCCCCTATTCCTCATACAGTTCGGCGAGGTGGTGTTCGGTGGTGCGGGCTCCGGCCTGTACGGGATGCTCATTTTCGTTCTCATCGCGGTCTTTATAGCCGGCCTGATGATCGGCCGTATGCCCGATTATCTGGGAAAGAAGATCGGCCCGTACGAGATGAAGCTGTGCACCATCATCATCCTGATACCGATAGTCACGATACTAATAGGAGTGGCCATAGCGGTAATGATTCCCGAGGGACGAGCCGGTGTTTTAAATCCCGGCCCTCATGGCTTCACCGAGATCCTGTACGCATTCAGTTCTGCGGTGGGCAACAATGGCAGTGCCTTCGCCGGTCTGTCGGCCAATAGCCTGTTCTATAACATAGCTTTGGGGCTGGCCATGCTCATCGGACGCTACCCCGTGGCAGTATTGACCTTGGCCTTGGCAGGCGCGCTCGCACAGAAGAAGGTCGTTCCGGTAAGCGCCGGTACACTGCCGACCCACACCCCATTGTTCATCTCGTGGCTGATTGGAGTGACAGCATTGATAGGGGCGCTTAGCTTCTTCCTGTCACTGGTCCTTGGACCGATCGTCGAGTCCCTGATCTGGGGTGGATGACGTATGGAAGCGGATGGAAGACCCGATCCAGACGAGTTGCTCAAGCAAGTAGAGGCTGAGGAACGAAAGCAAGCGCGTGGGAAGTTGAAGGTGTTCCTCGGCTATTCCGCCGGCGTGGGGAAGACGTATACGATGCTTGAGGAGGCTCAGAGTCAAAGAGAGAAGGGGACTGATGTTGTCGTCGCCTGTGTGGAGTCCCATGGAAGGAAAGAGACCGAGGAGCTGCTTGTTGGACTTGAGTCGATACGCTTGAAAGAGATCAAATATAGGGGGATAGTGGTCAAGGAAATGGACTCGGACGCCGTGCTGGCCCGTCGTCCCCAGCTGGTTCTTGTGGACGAACTGGCACATACCAATGCGCCCACTTCCCGTCACACAAAACGTTTTCAGGACGTGGACGAATTTCTGAATGCAGGCATCGACGTTTTTACCACTCTTAATATTCAGCACCTGGAAAGTGTGAACGATGCAGTGGAACAGATCTCCGGGATCAGGGTCAAGGAGACCATTCCGGACTCTGTGCTCGACGAAGCGAACGAGATAAAGATCGTGGACCTGCCACCCAAGGAATTGATAACTCGCTTCAAGGAAGGCAAGGTGTATGTGCCCAACCGGGCCAATGTCGCCTTGGAGAACTTCTTCAATGAGGGTAACCTGATTGCGCTAAGGGAGATGACCCTGCGCCGCGCTGCGGAACATGTGGACGAGCAGATGCTGGCATATATGCAGACCCGATCTATCCCAGGTCCCTGGCCGGTCGGGGAGAGACTCCTGGTATGCATCGGGAACAGCCAAACGCTCAACGATCGAGTGGTGCGTACCGGAAGACGATTGGCGGATGAGCTCAAGGCAGAGTGGATCGCCATATATGTGGAAACGCCGGCACACAACCGTATGTCAAGGAAGGCCAGGCAAGAAGCCTTGAAAGGTGTGGAGCTTGCTACGTCATTGGGCGCCAAGATGATCACCAGTTTCGGCATCTCGATAGCCGACGAGGTCATCCGCATCGCCAAGAAGAACAACGTAACCAGGATCATAGTGGGACATCCCGTGCATGCCCGCTGGAGGGAGCGGCTCTTCGGTTCGGTCGCAGACCAGATCGTGCGCATGAGCGGTGCCATAGACCTTATCATCATAAGCGAACTGAAACAGAGCGGAGCGAACAGTGGCGAGAGAGAGGAGCGACCCGTACCCTTGATAAAGCGCAATCCCTATTGGTACAGCATATGGCTCGTCCTTTTTCTCTCCATCTTCTGTACTCTGATACGGACATTTATATCGCCAACGAATGTGGTAATGTTCTTCCTCATCGGCGTAGTGGTGGCGGCGATCAGCTGGGGATTGCGGCCAGCAATATTCACTGCAGCGATGAGCGTTGTGGCCTTCGATTTATTCTTCGTTCCACCGATCTTGACATTCCGGGTATCGGATTCGGAGTATCTCATAACGTTCGGGGCATTTCTCTTCGTTGGAGTGGTAATCAGTCTGCTGGTAGTAAGGGCCCGGGATCTTGCCTTAGCGACCCAGAGGAGAGAGGAATATACCTCAACTCTTTATGCATTGAGTCTGGACCTCGCCTCGTCGAAAGAGATCTATGATATTCTGGAAACAGTTGCCATGCATGTATCCCGATCATGTCACCTCAAGTCAGCTTATCTCCTTCCGAATGAGGATGACCTTAAAGTGGCATATACAAGTGCAGGTCTGGACCTGGACGAAAAGGATATGACCGCGGCTATTTGGACCCTCAGGTCAGGTATGGCTGCGGGCAAGGACACGGACACACTGTCTTCGGCATCGCTCAAGTATTATCCACTGCGGACGGTAAACGGCGTGATAGGAGTAATGGGCGTTAAACCGGAGGAGCAGGAGGGGTTCGTCAAGATGGAGCAGGAAAGGTTACTTCAGGCATTCGCCAGCCAAGCCGCGATCGCATTGGAGCGAGGCCAACTATGGGATCAGATATGCAAGACCACAAAAGCGGAATAATTGACTAGATGGGAATAATAGGGATCGGACCGCTTCGAGACTAGGCGTTACCTATCGAATGGGATTGGAAATCATGCGTTTCTTCATGAAACAAAGCCTGAAGGACCAATATTATCAGGCTATCGATATGCGGCCCGTCTTCGAATGGATGGTATCAGAAGTCAAAAAGGGGAATGATGTGGTGTTCCATGATGCCCCGACCATAATCGCTTTCGTTTCCGAAAGGAGGAATGCATCCAACCAAGTGAACGCACAATTGGCAGTTCAGAACGCGTCCCTCGCATGCGATTCGCTGGGTATCGGAAGTTACTATTGCTCATTCCCCAGTCTGGCAGCCAATCGCGATCAGCGCATCCTGTCCGCATTGAAGTTGACCAAGGAGAGAAATGTGAACGGGATCATCGCATTAGGCTATCCCAAGTTAAAGCTCAATAAATGGATAGAACGGGATGTAAATGCCAGTTGGTTATAAGCACCGACACAGGTCACTGGACAATTATTTGCGTAACTAAATCGACGGAGATTTCATTAGACATTATAGAGGGCCATGAAGATTACAATGAATGGTCTCGCAGAGGGAAAGACGATCGAGGAGCGTTCCCTGCTCCAGCAACTCGGTCACGATGATGAAGGAAACCTGCACACCTTGTCTTTGATAAGTCCTAGGATCTGTTCGGCAAGTTCGGAAGGTACCCTTATCGACTCAACAGAGTTTGCACCGTTCTTTACCCTGAGCCTAATTATGGACCTCAAGAATCCCTTTTCTAACCCAACGCCTGTGATATCTGGGTAACTATAAACGGTGAGAACGTTCTTTGATACGTCCGGATGTGAACGCCGAATGATTATCCGTTCGCTGGTGATCGCCACGGAATCGACGGTGGCCTTAGGATGTTTCTCCTCATCGACAAATAGATCTATCGTTTCCTTCGGGCCTAATGATTGTTGTATCTCGACCGGTATGTCCATTATTATCAACCTACTTGGATAAACATCCTCAGTTGTATCACTAGTGGCTTATCAGATAATAATTAGTATGTATCGACCTTCATATTGGGAGTTGTCTTTTACCGCCAAAGATAATTCTTGAACGTAAATCGCTAAGGAGATGGCGAAAACCGTTCCTATTTAGCTACGCTCCTTCTATTACTTTCAACATGGTCACTGTAAAAAACGGAGATGAACTCGCAATCATGCTGACTAAGGCGCTCCAAATCGAAGAAGGAATTGAATCAGTGGTCCAATGGGAAGCATATGTCTCCGCCAAAAACTATGGGTTTCGAAAAATAATCTTTGACATGTTTTTAGAATCTGAAAAGAACAAATCGATGATCGAAGAAATGCTTATTAAAGTGAAAATTACGGGCACTCACAAAATGAGGACGCTGAAACCTCACGTCGTTGATTTCAGCGGACGGCAGGACCAGGAGGTCATGGATGAACTCTACCACGTCGAGATTCTAATGCTTAACACATATACCCTGATCCACGAATCATTGATGGGTGTGGATCTGGACCATATCATTGATCCTCAAGACCAGGGTTTTTTCTTAACGACTTTGAGCACGTTGATATCCAATGGTGAAGAACATGCAGCAATGGCGTCCACACATAGAGGCAGTGTTCATAGGATTAGGTAGAAAATAGGCGAAACCAGCGCAATGAGAAGGCCGAGCAAGTTCAAATGCCCAAAAGCACGTTTTAGTCGTGTCAATGATTTTACTGGATATATTGATGGTGGGTCTGTCCGGATTTGAACCGGAGTCACTAGCACCCCAAGCTAGAAGGATTCCAAGCTACCCCACAGACCCGATGATAAAGGGGTTAATGTAAGAGGTTTAGCCAAGCGGAATGATCTCTTCGACCAAGTCCGAATGGGCTATTATCATACGGCGGCAGCAATAGCGCTTTAATCCGAGATCATCCAGGACCTCTTTGGGGTCCTCGCCTAGCTGGACCCTCTTGATATAGGTCTGGTAGGAACTCGCGATGACTTTCCCGCATGTGAAGCATCTTACTGGTATGATCATTCCGCTCACCTGTACGATTTCTGTCTCTTCTTCCTGGCGCCACGTCCGAGCGGTTTCTTCGGCAGCTTACGCCTGATGTCGCTGATGAGCAGCGAACGGTCGTACTGCTTGAATGCCTTCTCGAGCGTCTCATCCTTAAAGAACTCGACGATAGCTTTAGCGATCGCGGTCCTCGTTGCCTCCGCCTGTCCCATGACGCCGCCACCCTGTACGCTGACACTGATGTCGACCTTTGCGAACAGTTCCGGGGCCAGGGTGACCGGTTCCATGATCTTCAGCTTGGCCAGTTCCGGGACGTATGCTTCGATCGGGACGCTGTTGACGCGGATCTTGCCCGATCCCTCGGCAATGACCGCACGTGCGACCGCCGTCTTCCTCTTTCCACTGGTATTTACAACCTCAGCCATAGTATCACTTCACCTTCGAGCCCATGTGACCGGCGATCTCGCTAATAGTAACGAACCTGTTGGAGGTTAGGCGCATTGCGGCCTCGATCTTCTCGGCCTTGATGTCTGCGAACTCCTTCGGTACGCCGACATAGCACTTCAACCGGTGGTAGGCGTCCCTACCGGATGTATGATCATACGGAAGCATGCCCCTAACGGTGCGCTTCAGGATGAGGTCTGCCCGGCGGGGGAAGAACGGTCCGCTGCGGACGTCTCCCTTGTACCTCTTGACCTCGTAATGTTCAAGGACTGTCCAGCGGTCTCCGCTGACGATAGCCAACTCGGCGTTGACAATGACCACGGTCTCGCCCTGAAGTAGCTTCTTGGCCACTGCGGTGGCGAGTCTTCCGGCGACGTGTCCAGTTGCATCGATTACGATCATCTAGTTCACCTCATTATCCTTATTCCGGCGCCATCCGGGTGCTTCTTTACCATCTCAGGGATGGTCAAGTGCTTCCCGCCAGCCTCCGCGATCTTCTTCTTCGCGGACTCGGAGAAATCGTACGCTGCAACGGTGAGCTTCTTGCTCAGGCTGCCAGACCCCAATACCTTTCCCGGTACGACAATGACGTCGTTCTCGGAGGCATTTCGCTCAAGCTTGCTCAGATTGACCTCGGCCCAATTCTGTTTGGACTTTTCCAGTCTCAGAGCAATGTCTCGCCAGATCTCCGCACCATTGGTCCTCGTCTCGGTTTTAAGCGAGTCGATCAGCACCAACAGGTTCGGATCAGTCTTTTTGTTGAATGTCATTTTCTGACTCTCCCGACATTGGTAAGGGGCACATAATGAGAAGGATTTTAAATAGTTTTGCCAGAGGGAAGCAGGCAGGCCGGGCCGATAATCTGCCCTGCCAGATGCGGAAATGAGCTGTCCATCGTTCACTAGCGGGAACGGTAACGTTCCACCAGTGCCTCGATCTTGCGCAGTTCTCGGTTCCGGTCCTCCACCCAGTCCCGCGACCAGATCCTGTGCATGTTCCAGCCAAGACCCTTCAGCACTTCCTCCCGCAACCGTTCCCTGTCGCGCGCGGTGCGCCCGGAGGCGTAGTTGAGACCGTCACATTCGATCCCAAGTATATGCTTTTGGTTCTTCTCCGGGTCCATCACAGCCATGTCCAACCGGTATCCAGAACAACCGACGTTCCGATGGAGGGTGAGCCCCATCTCGGTAAGAGTATCGAAGATCGAGTCCTCCAGCGGGCGGTCGCCCTCGTCCTCATGCCTGGTGTCGCAACCCAACGCGCTCCTTTCCCCGCGGCTCCGGGCGAACTCCATGTAGCGGCGCAGTAGCAGGACCCCCTTGGACGTCGAGTTCGGGTCGATCTCCTCCGGTTGCATGGAAGAGACCAGCTTCACGTGACGCCTGGCCCGGGTGATGGCAACGTTCAGCCGCCGGTGCCCTCCTTCCATATTGAGCGGGCCGAAGTTCATGGCCAGCTTCCCGTCGGCGTCCTTCCCGTATCCTACGCTGAAGAACATGACATCGCGCTCATCCCCTTGCACGTTCTCCAGGTTCTTGACGAAGAAGGACTCTTCCTGGCCTTCGTCAAAGTATTGCTGGAACTCTGGTCTTATCTTCTTCATGTACTCGACCACCTCGAGTATCGCAAGCTGCTGTTCCTCGCTGAAAGCGACCACACCCAGGGACATCTCAGGATGCGCTTTGAACTGCTCGAAGACCAGGTCCGCCACCTTCTTCGCCTCGATCTTGTTCTCACGCTTACCGCCGCGATCGTAGATACCGTCCGGCACATAAACGAACTCGATGCCGGAGGCAGGGCCGGGCAGGTCCGCAGACGGGAACGTGTACAGCCGGTTATCATAGTAATAGGCGTTGGAGAAAGCGATCAGGGATTCGTTCCTGGAACGGTAATGCCACAACAGCATCTTTTGCGGCATGCCGATGGTCGCGCACTCGTCCAGTATGCTTTCCAGATCCTGGACCTCGGCCTCTTCGTCGCCCTCTATCTTCTCGAAGAACCTTGTCGGGGGTAGTTGCTTGCTGTCACCGACGACCAACAGCTGCTTGCCGCGCATAATGCTGCCTACGGCATCCTCGGGGCAGATCTGTGACGCCT
>JBEKDM010000114.1:0-8051 GCA_050014375.1 Methanomassiliicoccales archaeon
GTTCTTTATTGCTGATAAAGAGGATGAAAACAGTAAAGGCAGTATGTATGCCGTATTTGGTGCCGGAATAGTAGGGGCAATGGCATTTACTTATTCTGTGCTTGGATGGGCATGGGAAGCCTGCTTGCTGTCCGGAGTTGCTCTTTCAACGACCTCGGTGGCGGTGGTTTACGTCGTATTGGTCGAGGCAGGAAAAAGCAAGACGGAGACTGGGAAGCTCATCCTATCCGCTTGTTTCATCACCGATCTTGGGACAGCCATAGCGTTAAGTGCGCTTTTCATCACCCCTAATTATTACATTGTCATTTTGATCGCGGCCATTATTGTCACAACCCTATTCGTACCGAGGGGTCTACGCTGGCTTCTTGCAAAATTGAAGAGAAGGGGTGGCGAGCCCGAGGTGAAGCTCATCCTATTTCTAGTCGTTGCCCTTGGCGCCTGTGCGGAGGTTGCCGGTGTTCACGCCGTACTACCGGCCTATGTCCTTGGACTAGTGGCGGCAAATGTGCTTTCCGATAACAAAGAAGTGCTGATGAAGGTCAGGACGGTCGCTTTGGCCTTCTTGACCCCCTTTTTCTTCATCAACGCCGGTGTTAATATTTCACTAGATGCGGTGGTTGCTGGAGCAGCCCTCATTGCTATCCTCTTTGCAGTGAAGATCATTTTCAAGTTCGTCGGGGTCTATCCTCTGTCCAGGAAGTTCGTGGGTAAGAACTCACTCTACACACATTATTGATGAGCACTGGTCTGACCTTTGGGACGATCTCGGCGCAATATGGTCTAAACGCAGGTATCATCGATAAGATGCAGTTCTCAGTTCTTGTCATGGTCGTGATACTCACAGCGATTATCCCGACCATCGTAGCCCAAAAATGGTTCGCTCCGAAGGGGGAGGGGACATGAACTACCTTAGAGACAATATCAACCGGGTATTGGTGTTCATTAGCGGCTTGATGCAGATCAATGGGGCTGCCCAATGGACTTCATGGATCGTCAAAAAGATAGCAACAGGGACGACCCTGCTCCATGTAGAACAGATGGGGAGATGCCCATGCAGATAACAAAAACGGGGTACGATGAGCCAAAGGAGTGGGATGGAATGGTCACAATTTTTACAGCGATTAACCTTACATTGGCAACGGAGAGATGGTTCAGTCCGAAGGGGGAATATTGATGAGCGAACAAGAAGAGATAAAGAGAATATTGGTGGCGGCAGACGGCTCGATCCAGAGCATCAAGGCGATCAGGCAGGCCGCCAAGATAGCAAAGGCGATGGGAGCGGAACTGGCAATAGTTCATGTGAACGAGATGCACGAACTGCCAACTCTGATCACTGAAGGGCAGAACATAGACGAGGAATCGAAAGGGCAGACGATAATGAGCGACGCCCTGGAGATCGCCATGTCTGAAGGCGTGAAGGCGAAAGGTGTCATAAAGAACGGACATGCAGCAGGGCAGATCCTGGTCTATGCACACGAGTATTCCCCCCAACTCATCTTCATGGGAACGAGGGGACTTGGAAGAGCCATGGCCATGGTCATGGGGAGCGTGTCCCAAGTTGTTGTCCACGGTGCTAAGACATCGGTCGTTGTCGTGAAATAGAGGTGGAATAATGATAACGATCAATAAGTCGGAGAAAGAACTGAAAGGCACCACAATAACATCTATTCGAGGAAGGGAGATTCTCGACTCAAGGGGCAACCCGACCATTGAGGTTGAGGTGAAATTAGTTAATGGGACAATAGCTCGGGCCGCATCCCCGTCGGGCGCATCCACTGGCAGTCATGAGGCGGTGGAGCTTCGGGACCGAGACTCCGGCCGATATGGGGGAAAAGGAGTCCTCCAGACCTGCTTAATGCTGGAGAACGAGATTGCCCCTCTATTAACAGGAATGGATGTAATGGGCCAGGATGAGATCGATGAGGCGATGATATCGAAGGATGGCACCCCGAACAAACAAAGATTCGGGGCGAACACCATCATAGCTATATCGATGGCGGTGGCAAGGGCAAGGGCACTCTGTCTGGACCAGCCATTATATCGGTGTCTATGCGGGCCGGACGCCAACCTATTACCGGTTCCGATGATGAATGTCCTCAACGGTGGGGTCCACGCCAATTGGCTTGGTCCAGACTTTCAGGAATATATGATCGTGCCGTATGGTGCATCAAACTTTCATGAGGCATTGAGGTGGGGGGCGGAAACCTATCAATCCCTCAAAATGATCCTAAAGAGGGACGGTTTCAACACCGCTGTAGGAGATGAAGGCGGTTATGTGATCAAGGTTACCTCCAACGACAAGCCGATCGACCTGATATTGGAAGCGATCGAAGAGGCCGGTTATCAGCCGAAGGCGGAGATCGGCATAGCACTAGATCCAGCAGCCTCGGAGTTTTATCAAAACGGTCGATATATCCTTAGATCGGAGGTCCGACCATATCGTTGCAACAGAAACAATCTGGTCGATGATACCGAAGGACTAACATCAGAGGAGCTGGTGGACAGATATTCCGAAATGATAAAGAAATATCCTATCATTTCGATCGAAGACGGACTGGCAGAAGATGACTGGGACGGCTGGAGACTAATGAATCGACAGATAGGCAGGAACATCGAACTAGTGGGAGATGACCTTTTTGTCACCAATGTCGAGCGCATAAAAAGGGGTATCGTAGAAAACGTCGCCAACTCCGTACTGATAAAGCCGAATCAGATAGGAACCGTGACTGAAACGCTCGCAGCGGTGACGCTCGCTCAACAAAATGGGTGGGGAGTCGAGGTCTCACACCGCAGCGGTGAGACGGTTGATACATTCATAGCTGATCTCTCGGTGGCTATCGGGTCTGGCCATCTAAAGACGGGCGCACCCGCACGAGGGGAGCGGGTTGAGAAGTACAACCAGTTAATGAGGATCGAAGAAGAACTTGGAGATAAGGCCAAGTTCGCGGGGAGGTCGGCATTCATCAATTAACGCCTCTTTCGAACTGCCTATGAATCTAAAGGAAGGGAACCCATTAAATCCCATACCATACGAGATACAAGGTGAGGAACAATGAGAAACACCCTAAGCAAAGATGGACGTTTGTTGTTCCTCACTAGGGCCGTCCGGCTGTTTGCATATGGGTTCCTTTCGATCATACTCGTTCTCTATCTGACGAATGTCGGTCTGGGAGAAGTTCAGGTCGGACTACTTCTCGCTCTGACCCTGGTCGGCGACACGATCATCTCGCTTTTCATCACCACCCGTGCCGATAGGATCGGTCGGAAGAGAATGCTCATCGTTGGCGCTGTCCTGATGTTGTTCGCTGGCACTGTCTTTGCATTAACCAATAATTTCGCATTTCTTCTCATCGCGGCGATAATAGGAGTGATCAGCCCATCAGGAAACGAGGTCGGTCCATTCTTATCGATCGAACAGTCTTCCCTTTCCCATATCGTATCCGCCAAAGAACGTACCATGGTCTTCGCCTGGTATAATCTGCTGGGCTCGTTCGCGACCGCATCCGGTGCGTTGGCTGGGGGTTGGCTTGTTCAAGCCCTGCAGAATGGTGGAACCAGTCCCTTGGATAGTTATCGGTCCATTATCATTGGTTATGCACTATTCGGAGTGGTCCTCGTAGTACTCTTCCTCGGATTGACCACTAGTGTGGAGGTCAAAGTTACCGAACCGGACAGTATCAAACGGAAATTCGGCTTGCATCGCTCCAAGCGAACGGTGCTGAAGCTCTCTGCATTGTTCTCCCTTGATGCATTTGGGGGAGGCTTCATCGTCCAGAGCATTCTTGCTTATTGGTTCTATGTTAGGTTCGGTACAGATCCTGGAACGTTGGGCACGATATTCTTCACCGCCAATATCCTGGCCGGATTCTCCGCCCTTGCCGCAGTTAGAATAGCAAGGCGCATCGGATTGGTCAGAACGATGGTCTACACCCACGTGCCTTCGAACATCCTCCTTATCCTTATTCCGTTGATGCCCGACCTTACGACGGCGTTGGCGCTCCTGCTCATTCGATTCAGCATTTCTCAGATGGATGTGCCAACGCGACAGTCCTATGTTATCGCAGTAGTAAGTGAGGATGAGCGCTCAGCGGCCTCGGGGATAACCGGTGTCGCCCGGACCATCGGTTCGGCGGTCGCCTTGCTTCTTGTGGGCTTTCTACTTAGTGATAATGCATTGATCAGCTTTCCCTTCTTCATTGCCGGTGGGGTGAAGCTGGTTTATGATGTCTCGCTTTATTCGGGCTTCAAACATCAAGAACCTCCGGAAGAGACATCCTCCTGATTTCCTATCGTTCACTGGCTGATACAGGATCTCCGACCGAGACAAGAAAAACGTGCTCGACACTAGCATGCCCAATTATCATGGAGGTAGTGAGATATCATAATTCACATATTTTCTCGAGCTAATCTTCGTCAGATTAATCCGTCCGATCGCCTGCATCATCAAATGAAGAACTCATATTATCTAGAAGCGTGAGCAGCGTCGACACCAATGAGTCGAACATTATCTTGTCCTCCTCGGTCAAAGAGCCATAATTCTCCAGTATCTGCGGCCTTAGATCGTTTATCGTGCTCCAGATCTCTGTCAATTCACTTTTGATGCGGTTTTTCGAAGATTCGGTTTGAGCACTCAATTCGTATTTTTGTTTGATCTTTCCGATCTCCTCGAGCATTTCAGAAGAACCACTTAAAAGCCCAGCCTTCGTTTTCTCTCCAACATCGTTCTTAACCGAACAAAAATGGGGGGCAGGTCTGTTAGCAGCAGAATGCAGCTCATTCTGAATATTGATGATGCTCTTTTCGATTACACATAGATAAACTGTCAATACTCTCCGGTGATTCTCATTCATTCAATCGACCCTTATGGTATGGTCCAGGCGCAAATGGGAAACGATCTGCGCCGATTTTTCGGTTTCGATATCATTGATGATGTCCCTGAGCCTCTGACTTTTTTCGGTTAACTCGAGAATACTATTTGTTAGCTCAATACCTGATTCCTGTTTCATCGCCAATCCTTTGTCCATCGCTTTCTCCAACGTGCTGATCACTTCACCCAGACATCTCTGATATTCAATTCTCATGGTACCAATTCCGTCGGTTACCCGACAAGACAGATCGTACCTGAATTGACCAGCATTCTTTTCCAGTTCTTCGGGGGCCATCTTGACGCTCTTTTTATCTATGATCCTTTTCAATAACGGCATCGGCAATGCTCCTTCGGCTTCTCCGACGAAGAGCATATCATACGAAATGATCGGATCGATCTTAGGTTTGAACATTTTCTTATCAGATATCCTGATGCTTTCCATTTGAATTGGCAGATCGAGATCGAACGTTTCTGCAAAATTCGATTTCACTTCATTTATTATTCTATTTGCCTCTTTGTCGAAACGATCAACAATTCCCTCGAACTTCGAATTCATAAGCTCTTGTTCCCTTTCAATGAATGGTGCTAGTGAGTCCATTATCGCGGTTCTCAAAGCACTTGCAGAAGCTTCCAGACGTTCTTTCCGTCGCATATCTCGGGGGATTTTATCAAGAAGTAGTTTCGTGCATCCTGGAATCTTACCTTTTTCAGATCCTATAAATTGGAACAGATCCGAGTCCAACTTGCTTGTGATCTCCTTACCATAACCATCGATCAAATAGGACGCTTCTTTCATCTTTCGCACGGCGTTTTCATTCTGGGCTCTCAGATGTTCGATCTTGCTTTCTAGATCACCAAATGGTTGACTGACGATCTTGAGCTCTAGATCGACCATCGCTTTCATGTCCCGGGCGATCTGAATCAGTCTCGATTGTGCCTGGGATATTATGGACTCCCCTTTTCCCAGGGCCAGGAATTCGACCAGGTCATTCTCGAAGCTCTGGAATCCACTTTCACTCATCATGTGTGGATCTCTTTGGACTTTGGCCTCGAGGGCCAATTTGGCGGAAATCGGGTAAATCATCAGTTCTTTCTTGTCCAGCTCCTCTTGGATGACCGATTGTGAGAAATCTGCGGCTTCTTTCCATTCAGTTTCGGTCATATTATCTATCTTATTCTGGACCAGAAAGACCTTCTCAATGTTCCGGTCGATCAGATGAAGGAACTCCAATTCGTTCTCACTGATCGGCGGGTCGGCGGCTAGGAGGAAGATCCCTGCGTCCACATGACCTATGAAGCGGAATGTTGCTTTGGTATTCTCTTGATATGTCGAGCCCGTACCGGGAGTATCGATCAAAGTAACGCCTTCCTTCAATAGCGGCGCATTGAAGGTCACCTCCACCTCAGAAACGTTCAGTTTGTTGCCCGGATTACCCTTTTCGGTAATATGCCCGAAAAGGTCCTCCAGAGAGATCTCCTCGGTCCTTTCATCCTTAAATCTGACAAGGACCTTTACCGATTCTCCATACTTAACCTGAGTAACGATGCTGGTCAGCGGTGTAACTCCGGTTGGTAGAAGGGGCACACCCAACAAGGCATTTATGAACGTCGACTTGCCTCTTTTGAATCCCCCAAGAACTGCCAAATTGAACCTCTCTGTCACGAGGGCAGTTCGAGTCTGGGAGATACGCTGAATAACCTCGGATTCTGCGAAATCACCCAAAATGCGCTCCAGTTCGTTCGCAGATTTGATTGCATGTTCCTTTCTCGAATCGAATTCTTGAAGGTCGTTTTTCACGACGATTCCTCTCGGTTCTCATGTTTAGAAATATTTTCAATGTATTTTTTCTTCCTGAAATGGTATCTCAAGGTCAATTCTACAAGGTTAGGAATCATTGAGTTCTGCCCGCTTCCAATAATGTGCGGCGTTCAACGGCAGCGACCAAGTTTATCGTGTCCATCACTGTATCGGGGTTCAGGCTGATGCTGTCGATGCCCGCCTTCACCAGGAACTCGGTGAACTCCGGATAGACCGACGGCGCCTGCCCGCAGATGCCCACCGTCCGGCCCTTCTTGTGCGCCTCCATGATCAGCATCTGGATGGCCCGTTTGATGGCCTCGCTCCGCTCGTCGAAGTAACCCATCTTGCCCAGCACGTCGGAGTCCCGGTCCGCGCCCATGGTCAGCTGGGTCAGGTCGTTGCTGCCGATGGAGAACCCGTCGCAATACTCGGCGAACTCGGGGGCCATGAAGATGTTGCACGGTATCTCGGCCATCAGGTATAGCTTGAAGTCCCGGTTCCTCTCCAGGCCGATCTCGCTCATCATGGCGGTGATCTTCTTCAGCTCGTCCGTGGTCCTCACGAACGGGAGCATGACCATGACGTTCTTCAGGCCCATCTCGTCGCGCACCTTCTTGATCGCCTTCAGCTCGAGCTTGAACGCCTCCCGGTAGGAGTCGGAAACGTAACGCGAGCAGCCCCTCCACCCGATCATCGGGTTGGCCTCCTTGGGCTCGTACTTCTCGCCCCCCTTCATCTCCCGGTACTCGTTGGTCTTGAAGTCCGACGTACGCAGGATGACCGGCCGGGGGAAGAACGCCTTGGCCACCACGGCGATGCCGTTGGCCAGCCGGTCCACCAGCTCCTGGGACTTGCCCTTCTCCATCATTGCCAGCGGGTGTTCCTGGATGTAGCTGGTGAACAGGAACTCGATGCGCATCAGGCCCACGCCCGACACCGGCAGCCCGCAATACTCCTCCGCCTTCTGGGGCACCCCGATGTTCACCAGGACCTTGGTCCCGGTGACCGGCACGCCGGCCCCGAAGCCCTTGACCGACTTGGGATCGCAGGAGGTCTGCTCCTTCTTCTTGACCGCGATCTCGCCCTCGTATACCACCCCGGTCCTTCCCTCGACGGTGACCAGCATGCCTTCCTTCAGGATCGTGGTGGAATCCGAAGCGCCCACCACGCACGGGATCCCCAGTTCCCTGGCCACGATGGCCGCGTGGCAGGTCATTCCGCCCTCGTCGGTGACGATGGCGGCGGCGCGGGTCATTGCCGGGACCATGTCCGGCGTGGTCATCTTGGTGACCATGATGTCCCCCTTCTTGATGACCTCCAGGTTCATCTCGTCAGCCACGTGCCTGACATTTCCGCTGGCGGTTCCAGGGGACGCGGCCAATC
>JBEKDM010000115.1:0-7865 GCA_050014375.1 Methanomassiliicoccales archaeon
GATATCTCCTGCAACAGCGGCGCCGTGACCGTCTCGCCGTTCAGCACCTTGACCCGGTAGGAACCGTCCTCCTTCTTCACGCTGAACACCCCTTCCACCGCCTTTATCATCTCGGTATAATCCTTTTCATCTCCGACCTTCAGCGAGATGACGTCACCACCCAGCGACTCTTTCAGTTTCCGCGGCGTATCCAACGCCATGATCTTGCCGTTATCGATGATCCCGATCCGGTCGCACAATGAATCGGCCTCTTCCAGGTAGTGCGTTGTCATGAACACGGTCATGTTCTCGCTCTTCCTCAGAGCCCGAATGTGCTCCCACATCGTTGTCCTGGTCTGGATGTCCAGACCGAGCGTCGGCTCGTCCAGGAACAGGACCCTCGGCCGGTGGATCAGGCCCTCGGCCAGCTCGAGACGTTTCCTCATGCCGCCGGAATAGGTCTTCACCATGCGTTCTGCCGCATCTTCCAGCTTAACGAGATGCAGCAACTCATCGATCCTTTCCTTCGCCACTTTCAACTCCACGCCATATAGCGTTGCCTGCAGGATCATATTCTCGCGGCCGGTGAGGTCATCGTCGACGGTGAGCTCCTGTGGCACTAGCCCGATGGACTGACGCACCTGGTTGGGATGCTTCACAGAATCATAGCCGCAGACCTTGCACTCGCCACTGGTCGGAAGTAGCAAAGTTGTAAGCATCTTGATGGTTGTAGTCTTGCCCGCTCCGTTCGGACCGAGAAAGCCAAAGACCTCACCCTCGGCCACCTCGAACGTTATCTTGTCCACCGCTCGGATGGACCCATTGTAGACCTTTACCAGGTCCTTCACTTCTATTAACGCTACCATTTCTTACACCTTCTTTTCCTTATCATCGAGGACCATCTCGATACTCTCTTTGAGCCTCTGCTTGATCGGGTCGGCGTCATCCATCTGCTGGTACTTTTCTATCGCCCGCTCGATGCCTCGAAGATGCAGGTTCATCATATTCTTCGCCTGCTTTAGCATCTCCAGCCGCTCCTTAGGCGTCAGGTCGTCCCTGAGCAACGAAGCCAGATGGAGCGGCAACTGCATCACGACATCGATCTGCTCCTGGGTCGCGACGCTGTGATCGACCGTCTCCGCGGCCGCCGTTCCCAGGAAGCTGAAGTAGCGTCCCATGAACTGCGCCTCCTGCGAGATCGACTTGAGACTCTCCAGCATCCATTCTTTGCCTTCCGACGTTAGAGAGTAGTACTCCTTTCCCTCCTTCACGTCGGAAAGGATGAGCTTCTGCTCCTCCAACCTCTTCAAGGCCGGGTAGATGGCCCCGGTCTGAGGTTCCCAGAACCCGTGGAACTCCTCCCTCAGGACCTTTAGGACCTCGTAACCGTACATCGGGCCCTTCCGGAGTATCACTAACATCAGGAACTGGGGAGGGCTGATGCGATTACCTTTATACGCGTAATGTCTTCCAATCATCGTTCACCTTGGGCATCACAATAGGTATGACCCTACTGAGTTGATGTCTACCTAGGTAGAGCCCTACTATATTTATATTGTTCGTTTTCAGCTACGGTCAATTTCGTTCGATCAAAACCGAACGCCCCGAGATACGGTTTTAAATAACGCCGTCCATCGCCCAACCGATGGAGATGGTCAATATCCCAGACGACCTGTGGGACGACTGGTCGTGGTTCATAACGCCGCACGAGCTGCGCTGCACCGTGGTGGAGGACGAGAAGGTGGTCGAGCAGGCCAAGGTCGCGATCACCGCCGTATACACATTGCACTTGCCCAAGATGGTCATGAACGATGTGGCCCTCGCCTCCCGCCTGGAAAAGACGAACGCCGGCATTGTCGATACCGGGATCATATGTCGGGATGTCCATCTGACACCAGAGACGCTGACCCACACCATCACACAGCTCATGCTCCATTGCCCATTGGTGGTGAGGAAGGCCGAGGGCGCCAGCGAAACCCCGTTCTCAGACGTGTCCGACGGACTGGAGGTCTGTTTCTATAATCCCTTACTTATCGACGATGACAAGGGTAGCAGGGACCTGTTCTGCATGGAACCGCCGATTAGGTGCATCGAGGAGCTTTCCATCAATGCCACCGAAGGCAAACTAGTGATGGCGGTCAGGGCTGCGGTGGACGAGCTCGCCTCCCGCGCACTGATCGATGTAGAGGAGGGCGCCATCGTCAGGATCACCGAGAAGGGCAAGCGCCTGATCGAGACCGAGCCGCTCAACGACCGCATAATATGCGCGTACCAGATGCGGCCGCTGGAGTAGGAACTCTCCGAAATTTCGAACGATGCCGCACTATTCCAGTCCTGGTAACCGCCGAACAAGATCGTCCCATTCTCCGGCGATGGCCTTTCGGATCAGAAGTTTATGCTTATCGAAAACTTCCGGGGGCATCAAGACCTTCCAAACCCCGGTCATGACGGCACGTTCTCCAGGATCCAGCAATGGATAAAGCCAACTGACCAGCATAGGAGATTTTTCTGGAGGCACCGAACCGGACATGCGTCCGATCATGGATGCCTGCTCAGGCCCTGACAGGCGTTCCCGTAAAAGAGGGTACAGGAATTTGTCCTCTTTGTCAAGATGGAGCCTCAAGTGCTGATTCATGGCCGCGGTCTCTCTGGCGGCGGTCAGATCGTCAGGATCGTTACGCAACAATTCCACACCGCTCACCAATCTTTCCAGTTCCCGATGGTCCATGACATAGGTGTTCGTAAATAGAGGGGAGATCCCGTTGACCGCGGGGAAAGCGGCCGCCTCTTCACCTCTGGCATGGTAATCCAGAATCTCTCCCATGACATGAAATCTGGTCAAGATCTGGGAGATATCTCCTTCCCTGCGCGCCAACTCATACGCTGCTTCATCGATCTGAAGCATATCGCGACGAAATGCGTTGTGAATACATTGCACAGCATCGATCGGTCCAGACATCGTTGTTCTCCGTAGAATAAACAACTTGAACCCAGACTAAATAAACGTATTGAACGGAGGGAATCTTGATTGTTCAGCGCCGCGAACAATGGACCGAACTGATGATCTAGATCAGTCAACAGAACGGCGTTGAATGGCTCAAGGTAGATGTTCCGCCCCACCTCGGACTACGAAATCCATAGCAACCTCTTGGCTGGCTTCCCAGTAGGTGCCAGCATGCCCAACCCTATATGAACGGCATTGACAAGGTTTATCAAGCGAAATGTCATTGGCGTGCCGGGTCCGAAAATGAGGCTATGGGAATTCGGAAGAATGAACAACTCGAGGGTCAAGATCGGCGAGAAATTAGGCAATCCACTCGGTCTCGTCGATGGATGCCAGGTCTACACCACGATGTTCCGCTACGATTTCAACGGCAACACCGGTTACGAGATCGTGCTCTCCACCTTAGGACCGGAGAACTACCGGCAGATATGCGAAGCGACGTTCTACATGCTCGATGTACCTGGTTCGTGCGCCCAGGTATCCAAATTCCTCTCTGAGAGGAACATCGACATACTAAACTCAGTCTCGATCAGCATGATCTCCAACGTCACCATGGTGTGGAAGATGCTCATCGACCTCAGCTATTACGGTGAGCTGCCACAGCTGCAGGAGGACTATGACATGCTGAAGAAGCAGAAATCCTCGTCGGTCTCCAACATCGACTCCATGGAGATCAAGGAGTCACACATCAGCGACCGCTATACCAAGGGCACGTCCGGCCATGGCCAGATGGTCAAGGCCAAGGCACTGAAGAAGGCGTCCAAGGCGCCGTCAATGATCAAGAACGGTGAGATCGAGCTTCCAACTGACTACCTGAAGATGCTCGAGGGCGTCAAGGACGGCGACCCGGTCATGATGGTCGGCGACACCGACTCATGGGTGCTTTCGCTCACGTTCATGAAGCCGACGGTGAAACTGGCGCAGATCGACATCGAGATCCCGGACAAGCCCGGCTCGATCTTCGAAGTGACGAACCAGTTGGCCAAGTTCGACATCAATCTTCTGGCGCTGCACACCAAGGTCCTGGTCTACTATGAAAAAATGAACATGGAACTGGTCGCCGATGTGAGCAAGTACCCTGGCGGGGTCAATGCGCTCAAGGACGGGTTGCAGACGATGCTTTCCGGCCTGAAAGGGAACTACAAGCTCTCCTCCCTGAAGGATATCAGGGTCTGAGAAGTGGGCTCCAGATGATCATTGGCAGGAAGGTCATCGTCAAGGACGAGGTTTCCTCGACCAACGACCTGGCAAAATCGCTGGCGAACGAGGGCGAAGAGGAAGGTCTGGTCGTCACGGCCAAGACCCAGGTCGCCGGCAGGGGTCGGATGGGCCGCAGTTGGTCCTCGCCCGAAGGTGGTCTTTATCTTTCTGTGCTATTGAAACCGAAGGTTCCGGTCGAGGACATGCTCCGAATGACGGTACTGGCCTGCGTCCCGGTGGCGGAAACGATCGAAGAGGCGTCCGGATGCAAGACATCCGTAAAATGGCCGAACGACGTCGAGATCGGAGGCAAAAAGGTCGCCGGACTGTTGGTCGAATCCGCATCCAAGGGCGGGGAGATCTCCTACATGGTGCTGGGCATCGGAGTCAACCTGAATGTGGAACCGGTGAACCTGGGCGTTCCAGAAGCGACTTCGGTGAGCACATGCGCTGGCAAGCAGCTCGACCGGGAAGCGTTCCTGAACCTTCTGCTATACCGGCTGGACACGTTCTATGCATCGTTCCTCAAGGGAACGTTCGAGATGGCCGATTACACCAAGCGATCCTCCACCATCGGCTCTGATGTCGAGGTGGAGATGAACGGGTCGAGCATCATGGGAAAAGCGACAGGGGTCGATGTCACCGGGGCGTTAACGATCCTCGCATCCGACGGTGAGACATACCGGTTGACGTCAGTGCATGAGACCACCATCAGGAAGTCTAATCGGTAAGATTGGAATAATTTAGGCAAAAGGTGTTAACTGAGGAGCATCAATTCAAAGCATCGGACTGGGGGCATAAAAAAAATGGGCGTCGAAGAAGCGAACAGGGAATTGCGGGAGATGAAGCGGAGGTCCCGCGCCGGAGGCGGTGCGGACAAGCAGGACAAGCATCACAAGCAGGGCAAGATGACCGCCAGGGAGCGGATAGACGCACTGCTGGACCCTGGTTCATTCGGAGAGTTCGATGCCTTCGTGACGCACCAGTCCTGTCACTTCGGCATGGACAAGCACAAGATTCCCGGGGACGGCGTGGTCACCGGTCATGGAACGATCGATGGACGCCAGGTGTATGTCTTCGCCCAGGACTTCACCGTTTTCGCCGGTTCCGTCGGCAAGATGCATGCGCAGAAGATCTGCAAGATGTATGACTTTGCGGTGAAGACCGGCGCGCCGATCATCGGTATCTACGATTCAGGTGGAGCAAGGATCCAGGAAGGTGCCGATTCACTTTCCGGCTTCGGAGAGATATTCTTCCGGAACGCCCTTGCCTCAGGCGTCATTCCGCAGATCGCCATGGTCATGGGGCCATGCGCTGGCGGTGCGTCCTTCTCACCGGCAATGAACGATTTCGTTTTCATGGTCAATGGCAAATCGCATATGTTCGTGGTCGGCCCGGATGTCATCAAGGCGGTCCAGAATGAGGACGTGACGTTCGAGGAGCTGGGCGGGGCAATGACCCACGCAACAAAGAGCGGAACCGCGCACTTCGTCGCCGAGGACGACATGGACTGCATCAAGAAGGTCAAGAGGCTGGTCTCCTTTCTGCCGTCCAATAACCTGGACACGGCGCCTCACGGGGCCGGAAAGGACGACCCGGAGCGCCGGGAGGACTCGCTCGACACCATTGTGCCGGAGGACCCGACCAAGGGCTACGACATGCGGGACCTGATCAAGAAGGTGGCTGACGACGCCGAGTTCCTCGAGGTGCAGGAGAACTGGGCGCGGAACATCGTCATCGGATTCGCCCACATGGACGGGATCAGCATCGGCATCGTTGCCAACGAGCCGTCGGTCTACGCCGGTACACTGGATAACAACTCGTCCATCAAGGCCGCCCGTTTCGTCCGGTTCTGCGATTCGTTCAATATTCCGATCGTGACGTTCGTCGACGTGCCTGGCTACCTGCCGTCCGCGGAGCAGGAGTATGGCGGCCTGGTCCGCAACGCGGCCAAGCTTCTCTATGCCTATTGCGACGCGACCACGCCCAAGGTGACCGTCATCACCCGCAAGGCCATAGGCGGCGCATACTGCGTCATGTCATCCAAGCACATCCGCACCGATATCAACCTGGCGTGGCCTTCGGCGGAGATCGCCATCGTCGGACCGGAAGGGGCCATCAACATAGTCTATAAACAGGAGCTCATAATGGCAGATGACCCGCAGGTGAAGCGGGACGAGCTCATCTCCGAGTACCGGAAGGCATATGCCTCGCCTTATGTGGCGGCGGAACGGGGATACCTCGACGACATCATCGAGCCGAAGGAGACCAGATCCAAATTGATCAGCGCCCTGCACATGCTGGAGAAGAAGAGGGAGTCGAGACCGACCAAGAAGCACGGCAACATTCCGCTGTGAGGCTGTCCAGATGAAGATCAAGATCACAGACACGGTATTGCGGGACGCGCACCAGTCGCTACTGGCGACCAGGATGCGCACCGAGGACATGCTGCCCATAGCCTCGGTCATGGACGAGATCGGATACTGGTCGGTGGAAATGTGGGGCGGGGCCACCTTCGACTCCTGTCTACGTTTTCTCAAAGAGGATCCCTGGGAGCGCATCACCAAACTAAAGAAGGAGATGCCCAACACCAGGTTCCAGATGTTGCTCCGCGGACAGAACATAGTCGGATACCGCCATTACTCGGACGATATCGTGGAGAAGTTCGTCCAGAAGGCACACGAACGCGGAATCGACGTTTTCCGCATCTTCGACGCACTGAACGACACACGAAACATGCAGTCGGCAATGAGGGCAGCGAAACGTTCGGGCGGCATAGTTGAGGCGGCCATCGCCTATACTACGTCACCGGTGCACAACATCGACACGTTCGTCCAGATGGCCAACCGCCTGAAGGACCTTGGCGCCGACACGCTGGCGATCAAGGACATGGCCGGCCTGCTGAAACCGTATGTGGCGTATGAGCTGGTTAAACAGCTGCGGGAAGAAACGGCGTTACCGGTGCACATGCATTGCCACGCGACCTCCGGAATGTCCGAAGCGACCTATATGAAAGGCATCGAGGCGGGCGCCGAGATCATAGACACCGCCATCTCGTCAATGTCCCAGGGAACCGCCCAGCCACCCACCGAATCGATGGTGGCGATGCTGCGCGGAACGGAATACGACACCGGCCTGGACCTGAAGAAGCTGCAGGAGATCTCCGATTACTTCGAGCAGGTCCGCCTAAAGTACGCCGACTTTGAGAGCGGCCACACCGGTGTGGACACCAACGCCCTCATCTACCAGATACCGGGCGGTATGATCTCCAACCTGGCCGCCCAGCTCAAGGAGGCGAAGCAGGAGCACAAGATCCAGGAGATCTATGAGGAGGTGCCCCGGGTGAGGGCGGACCTCGGCTACCCGCCTCTGGTCACTCCGACCTCACAGATCGTCGGAACGCAGGCCACTCTGAACGTGATCTCCGGCGAGCGCTACAAGATGGTCACGAACGAGACCAAGAACCTGGTGCGCGGCCTGTATGGCCGAACGCCGGCGGAGATCGATCCTGTCATACGCAAGAGGATCATCGGGGACGAAAAGCCCATCACGGTCCGCCCAGCCGACCTGCTCGAGCCGGAGTATGACCGGTTGGCGAAGGAGGTCGGTCCCTTGGCCCGCAACGAAGAGGACGTCCTTTCCTACGCCCTCTTCCCGCGGGAGGCGACGGAGTTCTTCAAGG
>JBEKDM010000116.1:0-7703 GCA_050014375.1 Methanomassiliicoccales archaeon
GGGTTGTGGGTCCCCAGAATTTGTTCGTATAAATGTCATCGTCGATCACGAACAATGCAGTGACCTCCGCCCCGGTCGATTTGGCCAAAGCCAGGCCATGCATCGTCGCAGTTTTCGTATACTCGCTTCCGTCGGTCGGGATAAGAATTCGCTTGTACATGTCAAAATCTCGCACTGGACTACATACTGGGCATCTTCCTATATTCAATAGCTACTCCGAAGACACATGTCTTAAGAGACGTAGAAACCAACAAATCCATATTCACTCGATCTTATCCATCAAACTCTTCTCCGATTTAATCTCCACCATATACTCCACCATTTCCAGGGAACTATACGTTTCATATGGTTTCTTGACCCATAATGCCGGAGTCAATCCAACTTCGGCTAGAATCTGGTACTCTTTGATCTGTTCAAACATCATAACCATAGGATCTTTGACTGCTCGTTTCAATCTACGATAGTCTTTGATTAGTTCTCCAACAATTTTGAAATGGTTATCTCCAACATTGGCAGCTAAAAAGAGATCTGATTCTATCATGAGGCTAAGGTGTCACGTCCAGGGAAACATGTCGAACATAAAGCTAGAGGGAGGTCAAGGAGCCCTGTAAACCTCTATGCTAAAATGAGGCCTACTCGGCCTTCCTTTTCTTTCGCATATTTGCTGCCGTTTTGGTTCGATAAGCGGACAAACCTTTATCCACGGTTCTCCCGCACTATGGCCGCTCCGTCCATTGTCTTGGATGTGCCCCAATCCCCTCTACTTCTTTCTATCGAATGCTGTGAGGTTCGGGATTTAAGGGATGATCTGAAATCCATCCGATATTTTGCCCTTGAGAATCCGTATATAGTGCTTCCGACAAACTTGTTATTGGGGAGACTCCACGAATGACCAATCGAATCGAGATGAGCAGAAGAGCCCGAGGGGCAACGCGCTTCTAACGAGCCAGGGAAACCGTGGGGGCGACAAGAATTATTGAAACGAGCGACCTCAGATGCATACCAAAACCATCAACGTGCTAAATCTTCTGTACGAATTAATTGCTATATAAGACCGTCAAAAGCACCTAAGGATTTGATGGCATATTCGTACTATGCCACCAACTCCCTTGACGAATTACTCCCCTGTCGCCTGCAGACTTCACAATGATCAACCCCGATTTCCCTTTCGATGAACAATTATTACGATACTCCCGACCACTATCAATCCGGCGACCACAATCATGATCACTGTTTCTATTTGATATGATGTCTGAGTTTGGTTAATTGGTAATGTGATTTTGTATTCAAAATATGTGGAGGAAAGAGCCGAATTGTTTACGAGCACCTCATACCAAACCTTGATCGTATATTCAGAAGTTGATGAATTCTTGAATATGCCGAACATATCATAGCCCATTTGATAGTCAAATCCATTTTGATTTGTTGAACCGTAGGTCCCGGTATATGTGTAATAGGTACTGTTACCAGCCGTCGTTCCCGCACAGTGAGCATGAGCAAACAGTACCCCACCCATGTGGTACGAGTTCGTTTCAATGATCTGTTGGAATCTTGTATCATTCGCCTCTCCTTCAGGATATCCGGCGGGCCAGTGTATCTGTTTTTGACCTTCGTGACACATTACGAAGGCCAGATAATCTTTGTGGGAACTCAGCGTATTGTTCAAGAAATCCAGTTGGGTGCTGTTGATACTGACAACCGGCTCGATGGACGCGTTCAGTACTATCCATATGATCTTGTCTTTTATCACATAGTAATCCAGGGATCCTGGGAACACCTCATTGAATGCGCTGATATTGTCATGATTTCCCATCGCTACATGGTAAGGAATACCCGAGTTATCATAGATGCCTTTGATCATACTGTAGTTCGCCACCGTGGCCCCAATACCACTGCCTGAAACGCCGTTCACCAGATCCCCCAGATCGAATATCATGTTCAACGATTGAGCCTTTGCAGAGTTCACCAAGGCAACTTGCATGCTTCCATTAGGGTTTCCAGGGTTTCCAAGGTGTCCATCGCTCGCACCAGCGAAAGTAAATTCTGGGGTTCCAAGAGGATTGACCTTTATTGTTATCGTATAGTTCTGATAGACCAACGTGCCGGCGTTGTTGGTGCCTTTTATGGAAATGGAGTCGTTGCCTACATATGTGAAAATCCCGTAGACAAATCCAGATGATGAAATGTTAATTCCATATTGGTTTGAGGTCAATGACCACGAGACCGGTTCTGATGCAACCGCCTGATATGAATAAGGCTCCCAAGCTGTCGCGGCTCTTGTCGGGGTTGTTAAGATTTTCAATTCCGGGGCAGCAGACACTTCCTTCGGTCCATCCATAAAGAATGCACTCGACAGAAGCAGCAACATTGCCAAAACAATGACGGAGTTTGAAATTGTTCTCGTGACCCTCATCGAAGTTCCTCTCACTGAACCAATGCTCAATATGATACAAAAGAGCTGGAGTTGATAATAACCTGGTTATAGATAATAATGATATGCCAAAGATCTGCTGAAGGCGACATCCTACGTTAGCGTGGTGATGTTGATAGGGCAATTCCCGGCGGTCCTCGTTGAGGACGGACTGGGCAAGATCATCGGCATCATCACCGGGGCGGATCTGGTGGGGCACAAGAAGAAAACACGCCTCTAAAATAATAAAAGGTCAATCGAATAAGATCGAACCTTCGAATCTCATCGACATTCGGTCACATGATGGGCAGGGTCACCTTTTAGAACAACGAAGCTGCCCGGTGGGAGATGACATCATCGACCTCGAACCGGAAAAGTTCAAGACCACGGCCGAACCATTAAACTGCTTCAACGACAATCTATGAACGGTATGATCCGTCCGAATCAGATAGTAGAGACAGTGCACAAGAAGTTAGCCAAAGTTCTCATTGTCATTGCTATGATAGGCTTGCTCGTCCTTCTCATCGTTAGTTGATCGATTACAAACTTCGGCGAAGCCAGTCGGGTGCGCGGCCGGCCTGTTATGGGATGAGATCGACTAGAATTGGGAGCAGTTTCCCGGTGGAAGCTCTCATTTCTTCCTATTTGGTGCTGACGGCTTCACGTTCTTATTTGACGCATGACTGTTCTTTTTCCTGGGCACCGATCGAGGCCCGATGAAGACAGCGATGCCAGCCCCGATGATCAGTTCGAGGTTCAAGCCACCGAACGCCGAAGGGCCGACGATTCCGAACCGCGAGGAGAATATGACGATAAAAGATACCGTTCCTGCCGAGTATTTGTTGGAAACTTACACAAGAACAGCAAGAAGGGAACGATGAGAATGCCTCCGCCGACCCCCAGAAGTCCAGATATTATCCCAACGGCGAATCTGAATATTATGATCGCTGCATGCATTGCCTTCGAGAATCCCAGAAGGCAGGTCTCGTTCACGACCTTCTTCTCCCATATGGTATAGATCATCCTAACACCGTCCCCGAAAAGGAAGATAATGAAGAGCCACATCAGGAACGCCGAGTCAACGAAATCACCTAATGTCCCCCCCGAGCAAAGAGCTGGGAAAGTCGTTGAATCGCAATTCTGGATGATATTCATGTGACGGGGCGTTAACGTTCAATGCTACACAAGTGCGTTGTCATTTTCTCTGTTCATATCGCATTTGATTTCGGCTCTATGAAACGTAATTGATTTCTGTGAACAGCATTCGGAATCCCAATTGATTGTTATTACCCATTATATCAGGCATTTCCAGCACGTTATGCATTCGGACCGATCCTGGTACTGTTAGGAGATCATAATAAGATCGTTAATGAGCTCCGATCGTTTAGGTCCACTCCGCCGCTTAATAACCTTTCATAGTTCAATTCACGGCAATCCCAGTCTTGAGGATGACGTTTCTAAGTCTCAAGGCCAACATATCGCACGGATCTATCGCCGATCTTAGCTAAGGCTCGTATGTATCTCAGAGCTAAGGCGTTTCTAAGCGAGCGAGTAGGATCGGTCCCCGAATCGATCAGGGTTGGTGCTAAGACGATTTCCGGGTTTGTAGCGCTATATCTCCCGGAAGAGGTCAGGATCTACTAGGTGGCCATTCAATCGCTTAATTGATACTGGGTCAAAATCGTATCCGAAAAAGATGTCGTTTTGAGGTCCAGGCGGATGAGATAGGCGTCGTATCCCGCCTTCGGATGTTGTTTATGGTAAGGAATTGGCCGATACGTCGACTAATAATCGGTAATGGTGCGTTGCCCTTCCACCAATGACTTTGCGGGCTTATGGTTTGACCCACTCTCTTTGTCCAATTCCTTCTGTATCTTTAACAGATGCTTCTTCATGGCACTCTCTTTCCTAGTGCTGGAATAGATTGACGCCACGTCCTTCGTATCGATGGTGATGAGGACCACTACCCGGCCGGGCGAGCTTCTGCCTGTCCGGCCACGTCTCTGTATGCTTCTGATGGCCGATGGCACCGGCTCATAGAAGACCACCAGGTCGGTGTTGGCCACGTCCAGACCTTCTTCGCCAACGCAGGTGGCCACGATGATGTTGATATCGCCCCGCCTCAAGCTCGCCAGCACCTCTACCTGCTCCTTCTGTCTCAGCCCCTTGTCCTCGCCTCTTTTGGTCTGGCCCACCAGTTTGCTTACTCTTGCTGAGTCGATATTGGAGAGATTGACAGCTACCATCTCACAGCTATCCCGGTAATTAGTGAAGACCATAATCTTGGAGTCCAGCTTTGCTTGAAGCTGCTCAGAGACAATGCTCATGACCTGAGCGATCTTGGGGTGCTCGTCCTTCATGCTTTTCAGCATGATTTCAGCCTGCTCGAACTTCGGCGAGCTCACGATGGCGCTGGAGGCTTTGGAGCTTTTCTTGGAGGTTGCCTCCTTCCTGAGCTTATCCATGTAACTATTTAGTGCGGCCAACCCTTGCGTTTCCGCCAGCTCGATGGCGTGCCCGACCTTGACGGCCATTGCCTGCACGCTCAACGCCCGGAAGACGTACCCCCGGTTCTCCCCTGAATGAAGCCTTGTTTGTAGGGTCTTGTTCACTTCCAGCAGATACATGGTGGTGGGCGGTCTCTTTGAGGTCATGCAACCCATTTTCACCAGCTGCTGAACATAGGAATCGAAAAGAGTCCGGAGGATAGCGGCCACTTCCTTCGTCTGTTCTGGCACTTCCACCTTTACCCAATCGATCTCGACCTCGTGAACGTACTTGACCACATCGGGATCGCTCTTCGTACGGACCTCTATGTTCTTTATGCCCAGATTTGTGCATACTTCCATGATCTTGTCCTTGTTCCCCCCCGGGGATGCGGTCATGCCCATGACCAAACCGTTAACGGAACGGTATGCCTCGGCAACGGCAACATAAGAGTACTTGCCCACGCCGCGATGCGCCTCGTCGAAGATGACCAGCGCAAAACCGTCCAGGTCAATCCGCTTGTTCTTCAAATCGTTGGCAATGACCTGCGGAGTGGAAACGATGACGTCATGGCCTGTCCACAGTTCCTGCCTTTCCTTGGGTTTCTTCTCGCCGGTCATCATTGTGACCTTCTTGCCCATAAGATTCTGGCTCAGAAAGGAGGCGTGCTGCTCCACTAGCGGTTTTGTCGGCGCCAGGAGGAGCACTTTGCCCTTCTGACGGTGAAGAACCTCCGCCATGACCAGCAAGGCCACTACCGTCTTCCCTAAACCCGTCGGAAGAACCACGAGCGTCGAGGTGTTTAGGCAGGCGTTCGCGAGTGTTCGTTGATACTCCCTCTCTTCGATGGAATCGGTTTTGATGAGAGGGCGGGTAACGAACACGCCGATTGATTCGTGAATGGATAGAAAATGGTTTTGGCTGATGTGCCGAAATTGATTCTCGGTTTATGGTGATACGGTCGCCCGTTGCTGGGATTGCCTCCTGTCATGTTTGATTCTATAGGGTGAATCGTTCGGTTCAGTGGGCCATGGTCTTTAGCTGTTCGATGTTGCTCTCGATGCGCTCGATCCTCTTCCTTTCTTCCTTCTCGAGCGTCTCGACGATCTTCTCGAACGGGATGGCCAGTTTGTAGGCGTGGACCGGGCGGCCTTTTCCTTCTTTCTTGATGTCCCGCTTGATCACCCATTTCCTCCGCCTGAACTCTTGCATGGCGATGGAAACCTCGGGCTGCCTTAGAGAGGTGGATATTTCGATCTCTACCGAGGTCGTCTCTTCCTTCTTGCGCAGAAAGGCTAACGTCTTGGCGACGTTCTTGGGTATTCCCGTACCCATGAGAAGCTCGACCAATGCCTCGTCCTTCTTACTGAAACCCCTGTCAGCCATGAATTACACCTTTTTCCAATTATATCTAATAGCTATGGCTGAAGGTAATATATCTTCCGCTATAAAAATATAGAAATGGATAAAATGATCAGAATGTGACCTTCCTTTTCGATTCCTGTAGCCAGGGAATGTAAGGCGACCGCCTGGAATGGTCGATTATATGACGATAATCCAAGGTGGTTAAGGGGTTTTCGTGAATAATCAGGGGGAATTTTCCACCAATCATTATCCTTTTTGATGCTGGCTAACCGACTGAGGGCTAACTTTATGTCTATTTTCTTTAGGGAGGACAGCAACCGGGCTAACATTAGGGCTAAGTTTAGGGCTTTCAGCTAGCAATGGGAAATGTAGAGAGACTATCATAATGCCCGGTATTGTCGGTGTCTGACCGTTATTTGTCCGTATGCCCATCACTAGCCCGGTAATATGCCAAGGTGAAACAGCTTCGAGAGTTCCCCCCAGACCCAACTCAATGTATCGAAGTGCAGGACCAGGACGACCACGACGACCAAGAGCATTAGGAAGATCAGACCGGCAAAGCCGTTCTTATTGTGGAACATCAGACCACCTCCTCGATACTGCCAACCGCATCATACCCGGCGATGTCTGCCAAGATCTCCTTATCGGTCGCGTCCCGATCATAGAGCCTTATCGTGCCATCGGGAAGGCTGAACAGCTTGAGGTCGCTGGCCCGGTCTATGGCATGGTCGAGATACTGATAGACTCCCTCGATGCTCTTGATTAGCTCGTCGTTCCTGCTGCTGAAATTCCGATTCCTACTGATTCTGTATGACGTTGCCATCGTTCAGCTCTCTAGTATCTCTTGCACTTTTTTCTTGAAATCTTCGGTCGCGATCTCTCTCTGAGTCTTAGTGTTCCTAGGCAGACCCTTCCTTATTTGCACGTCGATTAATATGTCCGATTTATCCATGCTTCCAACTCCCTATAACTATACTAGGCCTTCGTTCGTTCCCTGCTTGGTCAGCAGCTCTGTCGCTTCCAGCTCTATCTGCTTGTGGTGTTTCGATACGGTCTTCCGGATCTCGTTCTCCGGTATCTCCGCACATACGTGCGGGGGTATAAGGTACCGTAATCATTTGTCACTCTGTCACGATTTGTCACGACAGTTCAGTTACGATGGCCAAGTGGCCATACTGCGACCCTGAACGCGAATAGGAGCTTGTCCGACCAAATCTCGATCAAGATCAATCTCGGCGGAGAAAGGAAGAAATCGAAAAATAGGTATCGAGGGAATCCTTACTCGCGAAGGACCCCTTCAACATAGAAGGAATTGGGGCTCGCGCCCCTAAGTCGTTTATTTCTCCTTCAACGCACGCATCGCCACGACGATCCCGATAACGACCAATGTGACCGAGAATGCCATCAGGCCGATGATGTCGACCTCGAGGGGGTATATTCC
>JBEKDM010000117.1:0-7555 GCA_050014375.1 Methanomassiliicoccales archaeon
GTGATAAGTGGGCTCAGCCGGATTCGAACCGGCGACCTTCTGCGTGTGAGGCAAACGTCATAACCGCTAGACCATGAGCCCTTGAGTCCCACAACAATACTTCAAGGTATTAATTCATGACGGTGCCTGGCAATGACTGGAATTACATGAACTGGTGAACATTGCAGGACACGAAAGATCATCTCCGAGCCATCTCATCATTCAACTGATGGTCGTGGTATCCGGCAATGGTTTTAAGCCCTGCCGACGTTCGCGTTCTGAATGTCCGGGATGTTCTGCGACCGCTGCAAATCGATCATGACCCCAGTGGGCGACAGGCTCGTCTGCCGCAACTGCGGGATGACCCGTTCGAGGGACGGAGGGGCGGCCTCAAGCAAGGGTAAATCTTACAAACCCAAGTTCCAGACCAGGCTTGCCGGGACGCGCGAGGAGAGGCAGGAGGAAGAGCATGAGGAAGCAGCCCCGCCGCCGAATCCGGACACTAATTCTATTTTTCCGTATTTGCCAAGACCACACCAGATGGATTTCGTCGACCTGATCGGCGAGGTTCTCGAATCCAGGGGCAACCTGGTCGTCGAATCTGGTACTGGCACAGGCAAGACGGTCTGCGCACTCGCGGCGACGGTAGAGTATGCGTTAGCGAACGAAAAGCGGGTCGTGTACATCACTCGGACCAACTCGCAGGCGACGATAGCGATCAAGGAATTGCGTGCCATCAGCAAGCGGCGGAACGTTCTAGGGATATCGCTCCAGGGCCGCCGGAATAGCTGTCCCATGCTGTCCGAGCTCTCGGTCGACAATCTGACACCGGGAGAGCTGGCCCGGGTCTGCGAGCATAAAAAGAAGAACACCCGGGACGGGGTGAAGGGCGGATGCACCTATTACGCCAACACAGTGCATCTGGGCCATTCATATTTCAAGAACTATTGCGCCGATAACATACCCACTTCGGATGAGCTTTCCCGTTTCTGCGAGGCGGACGGGGCCTGTCCCTATGAGGTTGGCAAGATGCTCATGCCCGAGGCCAAAGTGGTCATCGCCCCATATCCTTACATCATCTCGAGCGAGGTCCGGCACCATTTCCTGGAGCAGCTCCAGGCGGAAGCTGATGAACTCATCCTCGTCGTGGACGAGGCACACAACCTGGCCGACGCGGCCCGGGACGCGGAGAGCATCCGCATCACCAAGAAGATAGTTTCCATCGTTACCGTCGAGGCCGGGGAGATGGGGAACGCTAAACTGTCCAAGGACGTGGACCTGAAGAAGTTCGCCGGGGCGCTGTTCAGCGTCCTGGACCGGGCTGCAGAGCTGTGCTCGGAGTCGGGCAAGGACGAGGTGGCGCTTGGCCGAGGGTTCCTCGAGGGCACGTTATGCGAAGCGCTAGGCTGCGACCGGGGCGAGCTGGCCGAGATCGTTGCAGAGATGCAGGCCACCGGCGAGGAGATGGCTCAAAGGCGACTCCAGAGCGGCCGGGAGCCGACCTCGGCGACATTCACCCTGGGCCGGGACCTGACCAACTGGGTGGCTTCGGACAACGCCCGCTACGTGCGGAGGGCCACCATGGAGGACGGAGGAATGATCGAGGCCTATTGCCTTGACCCGAAGGGAGCGCTCTCGTTCTTCCACGAGGTCCATGGATCGATTCACATGTCCGGCACGCTGAGACCGCTCGATCAGTATGTCCGCGTAACGGGCCTGGGCGAGAACACCAAGGTCGCAATTTTCGATTCCCCGTTCCCGAAGGAGAACCGAAAAGTGCTCTTCGTGGAGGACGTGGAGGCGAAATATGAATCCCGCTCCGACCCTAACGCGGTGCAGAAGCTTCACGATCACGTCTCCGATCTGGCCAACGCGGTCCCGCGCAACACCATGGTTTTCTTCCCGTCCCACGCCATGCTGCACAACTATCTATACCGCAACGAGAAGTTGCTCACGAAGAAGGTCTACCGTGAGGTGCAGGGTGAATCGCAGGAGAAGCTCGTGGCTGACATTGGAAGGTTCAAACGCGATTCCCGCAAGGGTGCCGTCTTCTTCGCCGTGATGGGCGGACGGGTTTCGGAGGGGCTGGACTTTCCCTTCGAGGAATTGCAGATGGTGGTCATCGTCGGCATCCCCTATCCCAAACCATCGCTGTGCCAAGAGCGTCTTCGTGAGTTCTACGACCAGCGCTTCGGGGGAAAAGGGTTCGAGTATGCGGTGAACGTGCCCGCCGCGCGCCGCATGATGCAGTCGATCGGCAGACTGATCAGAACGGAGAAGGACGTCGGCTGCGCCGTCGTGCTGGATAGCCGAGCTCCCCGGTTCATGAAGTACCTGGAAATGGAGAAGAGCGATGACCCGGTCTCGGACGTCAAGAGGTTCTTCCTCGAACACCCGGGACGCTGATCTACTCGCTCAGTACTCTGGTGGCGCGGAACGAGGCATGGTCGAACAGCAACGAGAAATAATTGCTGGCATGGTTCGTCGAGCGCATCTTGACGATGCGGATGCGGCGCTGCACTTCGGTATCACCGATCTCCGCCATCTTCAGCAGGACGACCCCGTCCGCCAGATAAGCCTCGTCCCGGTGAGTGCAGTTGAACTGGTCCGGGTTGCACTCGGATATCAGGAAGCAGGTCACGCCCATGCTCCGGAGCCATTCGAACATGTAGAACAATTCCGCCCTTCGCTCGTCCGGCTTCATCTGCGCTGCCATCTCCAGGACGTCGAGCGAGTCCAGGACCAGCATCTCATAGCCCAGAGAGGTCTTCAGATTCTCGGCGTACATCTTGAAGACCTGCATCCAGCTGCCTTTGGCCGATAGCTGCGTCAAAGACTTCCGAATGATGCCGAGATCGAGCACGTTGACCGTATCGCGTACCTTCTCCGGGTACATGCCCATCGACTCCATCTGCTGGTTCAGGTTCTCCCTTGATTGCTCCAGGGTCATGTAAAGCGATTTGGTTCCGTGCTTGATCGCATTTTGATACAGGATCGAGTAAGCGATCGACGATTTCATGGTGCCGGGGGCGCCGGCCAGAAGCACCAATTGTCCTTTCGGGACCCCGCCTTGCATGTTCTCATCAAGGTTCTCGATGAAGGTTTTTACTCGCGAGATCTCCATTCTCACAGCTTCCTTGTTAAAGTAAGGTCGCCTTGAGTTTTTAATCTATGTTCAAGAAAATCCTGGAACGATAATTGTTTTTGATCTTCATCAAGAATCAACGATCGGGATGGTCAGGTTGAAATGCTCGCCGTCATGGAACAGCGCGTAGTAGCGAGTATCGATGTTCATACCGCGCAACTTGGGGCACCGCACCCACCGCTGGATCTTCGACTCGTCGATCTGCTTCATCATCAGCTCGATGGCACCATCCGCCAGGTAGAGCTCGCCCTGCACGCTCTCCAGAAGCTGGTCCATCGGCTTCTCCGAGATGAGCATCACCGTTATCCCCAGCGACTTGAACCAGTCGAACAGGTCCTTGAGGTCTTGGCGGGTGAAATCATGATCGGTAATGGCTTTGAACGAATCGAGCGAATCGAGCACGAATATGCGGAACGGACGCTCGGCGAAAACGTTCTTGACGTAGCGGAGCAGGATATCCCTCCAATCGCCGCGGATGTCCTCCATCTCCTTGCGCAGGTCGACCATGTCCACAACCATCATGTTCTCGGCGGCGTGAGGCTCGGGCATCTTGAGCCGGGCCATCTGTCTGAGTATGGACGCCCGTGACTGCTCCAGGGAGAAGTACATGGAACTGACCCCGTCATAGAGCGCGGCGTTGTGCAGGATCGTATATGTGAGCGAGGACTTCATCGTCCCCGGTGCCCCGTTCACCAGTATGACATGGCCTTCCGGTATGCCCCCGCCCAGGATAGTGTCGAACTTCTCGATATGCGTATGGACCGTCCGGTCCGGCCCGCTCGCTGGTATGCCCGCGCCGATCTGAGAATCGAGATCCGGCCTGACCACCTTCAAAAGTTCCGCCACCTTCGCCTTGATGTCGGCGCGGGCCCATGCCTCTTCCACCTCCATCTTCTCGCCGGTGGTGAAGGGCAGGATCTCTGCCTTGACCAGCCGCTGCAGTTCGACTATCTTCTTGGTGGCCTCGCCGAGCTGCTCCTTGGCCAGCTTCAGCTCTGTCGCCAGCCGCTCCTTTTCGGTGAGCTTTTCCTCGAACTCGTCCTCCAAGGCCTTCTTCAGCTTGAGCTTCTCGTGCTCCATTGCCGCACCGTACTTCTTCCTTATGTCGTCCAGTTTCTGGACATCGGAGGCTGTGATCCGGGAAGATTTAAGCTTGTCCTCCAGTGACATGATCTCCTGAATGCCTTTGTCGAACTTCTCCGACATTAGCTCCAGTTCCTGCTCCTTCTCCCTAATGGACTTCTCCTTGGACTTGATCATCATCTGATCGGACTCGAACTGCTTCACCGAATCCTCGAGCTGGTTCTGGTCCTTCTCCATCTTGTCGAAGGTATCCTGCATTCGCTTTTCCTTCTCGATGAGCACCTTTTCCCGGAGCGAGATCTCTTTATCCTTCTCTTCGAGCATCTTACGCAGCTTGGACAAGGATGTGAAATCTGACGAATCGAGGCGGATAGAGGTCTGCTCCTCGGAGATGATCTTGTCGATGACGATGTTGGAGGGCATATCGTCCTCCCGCGATTTGCGCGGGTCCAACATCTTCAGCATTTCGCCGCAACGGTCGCACTGGATATCGTTGGGCTTGACCCCCGAACCGCACCGCGGGCACTCGTATTTTGACATTCTGAGGCACCAGACTCTACTCTGATATCACTCTGGTGACCTGGAACTTGCCTCCGTTAAAGAGGAGTGAATAATAGGACGGATCGTGGTTGGTCTCCCTCATCTTGACGCAGCGTATCCGCCTCTGCGACTCCACGTCCCTGATCACTTGCATCTTGAGCGTGATGATACCGTCCGAAAGGTAGCCCTCGTCAAACTTGCCATCCATCATCCTTTCCGAGGATGATTCGGAGATGAGGAAGACAGTGGCATCGAGGTCCCTAAGCCACTCGAACAGGTAGAACAGCTCGGTCCGGCGGTTAGAGATCTCCGCCATCGTCTCCAGCACCTCGAGGGAGTCGATCACCAGGATGGAGTAGTTCAGGTTCTCCTTGAGGTTCGTAAGGTATGACTTGAAAACATGCAGCCAGGAACTGCCGGCAGAAATCTCCTTCAATTTCTTCCGGATGATGCCGAGGTCGAGGACGTTCAATTGGTCCTTGACGTTGTCGGTATGCATGCCCATCTTTTCCATCTGCCTGAGGAGGGATTCACGAGACTGCTCCAGCGTGACGTATACCGAACAGGTGTTGTTGTCCAGGGCATGGTTGTACAGCATGTAGTAGGAGAGCGATGACTTCATTGTTCCCGGAGTACCTGCGAGAAGAACGATGTGGCCGGTCGGGACGCCGCCCTCTAATATCCTGTCAAATCCGTCGATATAGGTCTTCAGCCTTCCGTTCACATTTTCCATCGAACACGCACTCCCAGGAACGTACTGGCCAATATGGTCTGGGTACGTTAACGTGCATTCAAGGGTTTTGGTGTATAAAATAGATTTGCCGCGCTTATCACTGGCCGTTCTTATTCAACTGGTCCCACGTAGCACGACCTTGCGCACGTACATCTTGGCGATATCCGCCATTGCCCGCAGCCTCTCCTCCGGATAGGAGGAGACCAGTTCCATCTTCTTCTCCAGCGTGGTTTCGTTCTTGAACTGGTGCAGCGCATACTTCTTTGCCCCACCGACGTAGGCGGCGATGGACTCAATGTCCTTCTCCTCCAGAAGGAATGGCACGACGGTGGTGCGGAACTCGTAGTCGATGTCAGAGGTCATCAGCAATCGGATCGAGCGCTTGATGGCGTCGAGATCTGGGTTCACCTTGACGATCTCCTTATATTTCTCGTTCAAAGGTGCCTTGATGTCCATGGCCACATAATCCAGCATCCCTGAGCCTAGTAGGTCCTCCAACATGTCCGGGTTTGAACCGTTGGTGTCCAGCTTTACCTTCATGCCCAGGTCCCTGATCTTGGCCACCAGTATCGGCAGGTCGGGATGGATGGTCGGCTCCCCGCCGGATATTGCCACCCCGTCCAGGAAGTCGGCGTTGCCCCGGATGTAATCGGCAATCTCCTCGAATTCGAGCTCATCGAAAGTTGGCTCCAGGGGGACAAGATCCGGGTTATGGCAGTAAAGGCAACGCCAGTTGCATCCCTGCAAATAGATCGTTGCCACCACGTGCCCGTCCCAGTCAAGCAGGGAGGTCTTGGAGAAACCGACTATCTTGAGAGCCATTGAACCAGAAAAGGGACGGCCGCTATTAATCATATCTACACCAGGATATCACTATTCCGAACATTCTCCAACCTTCCGCGAATGGCATCGGTCAATCGAAACCCTTTTTTGCCGGTACCCGCTTCGCTCGCAGGTCATCACATGGATTCCTCGGAGGTCGGTCCAGATGTTCGCCAATCCTCGGGAGCGGAGCGGAACGCATCGTCTGCCATCGGTCAGGAGGACTTTGAGCCGTCCATTGTGGCCTTCTGCTGCAATTGGTGTGCCTATGCCGGAGCGGACCTGGCCGGCGTCAGCCGACTCCAGTATCCGAGCAACATCAGGGTCGTCCGGGTCATGTGCTCCGGCAGGGTGGACCCGGGGATGATCATGCGTTGCTTCGAGATGGGGGCGGACGGGGTCATGGTCCTGGGATGCCATATCGGCGATTGCCATTACATCGCTGGCAACCGCAAGGCTGAGATCAAGGTCCGAGATTGCCAAAAGCTCCTGGACCTCATGGGGATCGACCCGCGCAGACTGTTGCTCCGATGGGTATCTGCCGCCGAGGGCGCTCTATTCGCTTCAACAGCCACGGAGTTCACCGCCATGGTAAGGGAGCTCGGGCCGATCGGGAGGGAATAAAATGGACCTGGAGGAATCTGCACGAAAGAACAACACTTCCGAATGTGTGGAATGCGGGAAATGTTCTTACGCCTGCCCTGCCGCCCACCGAGACAACCGGTTCTCGCCCCGACGGGTGATGGAGGATTTTGTCTACGGGAAGCAGCTGGACCGTTGGGAGATCTGGTCCTGCATGACCTGCGGCGCCTGCTCGGAAGTATGCACATCGGGGGTGAGGTTCCATGAGTTCATTCGGGACGTGAGGGCGGACAGCAATGAGAAATTTCCCCCCATCCAGTCCCATAACGGAATACTCCGTGAAATGAGAAGGACCGAAGCTGCAGGCAGGACCAAGGGACACCGGGCGGACTGGGTTACCCCGGATCTGGAACTTGACCCGAACTCGGAAACTGTCCTGTTCATCGGCTGCACGCCGCTCTTCGACCAGATGTTCAGCAGTTTCGCCAAGGACATGCTGGAAATTCCGCGTTCTGCCGTAAGATTGCTGAACGCCATGGGCGTCCGGCCTAAGCTTGTGGACGAAGAGCTTTGTTGCGGACACGACTCCTTTTGGTTGGGGGAGGACGAGACCTTCCGGAAACTGGCACGACTTAACGCCGCCAGGTTGAAAGGATCGGGAGCCAGACGGG
>JBEKDM010000118.1:0-7549 GCA_050014375.1 Methanomassiliicoccales archaeon
GGACAAGGAACTGGTCGACGAGATGAAGGAAAAGGGGGTCATCTTCTCCAAGGGAGAGCCGGGAAGCGGTATAGTCGGTGCGAGCGGGTTGCTGCTCGGTCTGGGCAAGATATACGGGATGCGTTCCGTTTGCCTTATGGGCGAAACATCCGGTTATTTCGTGGATCCCAAGGGAGCTGAGGCGGTCCTCCGGATATTGGCCGGGATATTGAGGGTCGAGGTCGATTACAAAGCGCTCGAGGAGAAGGCCGAGCAGATCGAATCCATCACTTCGAAGCTGAAGGAGATCGAAGCACCGGCAGCGCCGAAGAAAGAAGATCTGGGTTACATCGGATAAACCTAGATCTCCTTAAATCAAACGTTTTCCCAGATTACTGTTTTGCGTTCATTTTTGATCGATCTTGCTGTACCATAGCGCCGTGGCTAGACCGTTAAAATAAAAAAAAATAAGGGGAGGTAATCGTAACTAGCCCTTCGAATGCATCCCATCCCATTCTGACAGGCTACTTCCTTAAGTATTTCTCCTCAAACCTTTCCATCTCGGCAAGCGTTTTTTCGGCTTCTTCCATCTTCTTCAACTTCTCCGACACCAGGTCGACCCTGGCATAGACGAAGTCTCGGATGGCTGCCCTGATAGCCTCAGACCTTGAGGGAAAATCATCGACCTCGACCAGAAAGTCCAACGCACGGATATATCTGGCCGGAAGGCGAAGAGTTACCTTTTCTAGATCTGCGTCCTCCAATTCCCTCACCTAGAGACAACGAAGGTCTATACGACCTCTTTTGTCGGACATGACATTAGTTAGTGTCTATTTATACTTTAGGTCATTATGGTCAATAAGGGAGCATCCAGGCATCACAATATCAATGGATACAGTAGTTATTGAAAATTTGCCCAAAAAGTCAATCCGACCTCTTCCCGACCTCTCCGGATACATACCAGACCTTGGTGGATATCGTCCATGGGCGGTAAATGTTTAATATGATTTCTGTAATACTCTGCCTGCATCCCGACTTAGCTTAGTCTGGCTTGAGCGGCTGACTGTAGTGGGTATACCGGCTTGCCGGTTCCTTAGCCGCCGATATCAGCAGGTCCCCAGTTCAAATCTGGGAGTCGGGACCACCTTTCCTCTTCTTCGATCATTTGGACCTGATGTGGTTTTTCTAATTTTGACCAAATAGAGATGCAATCGTTCGATGCAATTCGGTTCTACGAGAGGAGCGCTCTGATCGCTCCCTCGGACTCATCCAGGATCTTCTCCTCATCCAGGCTCTTGACCATGCGGTCCAGCATGACGACGCGACCATCGCAGATTACTGTTTTCACATCGCCCCTACCGGCGGAGTAAACGATGTTGGAGACAATGTTCTCCGGCAGCATCGGCCTGAGGCTCGGCGACCTTCCATCCAATATGACCAGGTCCGCCCTCTTGCCGACTTCCAGCGAACCGATCTGGTCGGACAGCCCGAGCGCCTTGGCGCCGCCCAGCGTGGCGAAATCGAGAACCTGCTGAGACGGTAATACTGTCGGGTCCCATCGGGAAGCTTTCTGGAGCAACGACAGCGTCTTCATCTCACCGAACATGTCCAGGCCATTGTTTGTGGTACAGCCATCCGTGCCGATCGACACATTGACCTCGTTCTGCAGCATCTCCGGTATGGGCGCGACGCCCCCGGTGGCAAGCTTCATGTTGGAGACCGGGCAGGTGGAAACGGACACCTTCTGCCTTCCCAGTATCTTCACCTCGTTGATCGTGAGCCAAGCCGAATGCGCCGCAATGCACCGTTCGTTGAGCACACCGATCTTGCCCAGGTATTCGGCGGGGCGGAGGCCTTCCTTCTTCTTGTGGTCGTAGACCTCTTTGCGCGTCTCTGATAGATGGAAGGTCATGCGCCGGCCAGATGCCTCAGAGTATTCGTTGGACGAAACGAACGTCTCCGTCGAACACACATAAACTCCCTGCAACCCTATACCGGGGATGACCCTCTTGCTGTCCTTGAACTGCTCGCAGAACCTCTTACAGTTGTCCAGTGGTATACCCTTCTGCGTCGTGTATTCGACATCGAGCACCGCCCAGCAGAGCAAACCCCTCAGGCCGGCCTGTTCCACAACCTTACCGATGACATCCTCAGAATAGTAAAGGTCCACGAACGACGTCGTGCCGGAACGGATCATCTCCAGGCAACCGAGGGCCGCGCCGCTCTTGATATCCTTTTCCGTACGCCGAGAGTCCAACGCGAACACCCGGTCCAGGAAGTTCGGGAATGTGACATCATCGGCCACTGCCTTCATCGTCGCCATGGCCACGTGGCTATGGGTATTGATCAATCCAGGCATGACCACGTCACCCTTTGCGTCGATCTCCTGGTCGGCGGAGTCGGTGACCTTTCCGATGGCAGCGATCTTCCCGTCCTTTACCAGGATGTCCCCTTTCAAGATCTCGCGTCTCGCATTCTGGGTCACGATATGTGCGTTCTTGATTAGCGTAGTCATCCGGATCGGGCTCGCTATCAGTTCCGAAATAGATAATCCTTGTTGGTTATTCACGGAACACCGAACCACCCGAAAGATTCAAGCAATCGGAAGAGCTGGGGGAGCAAGTATCGGATTTTTGTGGTTTACATGACGACCTTGACGTTCCTGGGCACCGGCGGTGGTCGGTTCGCCACCATTTACCAGGTGCGCGCTACCGGCGGGTTGTACGTCAAGGATGTGGCCAGGGTCCATATCGACCCGGGACCGACCGCCCTGTACAACATGAGCCGGTTACATCTCGACCCGGCCAAGACGGATGCGTTGCTCATATCACACTGCCATCCAGACCATTATTCGGATGCCGAGGTCCTAGTAGAGGGAATGACCCGGGGTGGTCTGAAGAAGAGGGGCATGGTCGTAGGCTCAAAGAGCGTGCTAGACGGTTACGAAGGTCACGGACCAGCGCTTTCCAGTTATCACCGATCCATACCAGAGAAGGTCCTGTCGGTGAAGGGCGGGGACCAGTTCAATGTCGGGGCCATGGAGGTCAAGGTGACCACGACCAGGCACAGCGATCCCTCGGGTGTCGGTTTCATCCTCGGGACCCAGAATGGCACCGTTTCCTACATGAGCGACACCGAGTTCGACTATGAGGTCATCCGGCAGCATGCCGGGTCGAGGATCATCATCCTCGCCTTGACCAGGCCATTGAAGTCACGTGTTTCCAATCACATTTGCACCGAGGACGCATTGGAGATCGCCCAGATGGTCCGACCGCAAATGATCATCCTGACCCATTTCGGGGCCAAGCTGGTGCACGAGGGAGCAGACAAACAGGCCATGTTCATCGAGGAGAACTCCGGGGTCCGGACGGTGGCGGCCGAGGACCTCATGAACATTCATGTCGGCAAAGTGATCCGGGTCGCGAAGAACGGGGAACAGACGGAACCGGACCTCGACGAAGAGAAGATCGACAGCAACGTCGATCTCTGACGCGAGGCTATCCAGATAGGAATTCCTGATAAAAAGGGTTTCTGACTGCTGGATATACCAATCATCCTGCATATATCGTTTCTCGCATGCGAAGACCGATTTCTTAGAATTGGAACACGATCGTTCTTTGCTGGGTAGAAAAGTTATTTATGCGCACCTCACGATTGTTGGCCGATGATGGTCTGTTTGATATCTGGCTTCCTGGGCAGCGGGAAGACCACTCTGCTAATTAAACTCGCAAAGAGGCTAGGGGAAAAGAAGAAACGAGTGGCGGTCGTGGTCAACGAGCTTGGAGAGGTCGGTGTGGACGGTGCAGTCATTGACGCCTATGGGCTGAGGAGCGTCGAGCTGACCGAGGGATGCATATGCTGCTCCCTTTCAGGTAGCCTGATGTATACCCTCCAGACGATCGCCAAGGAATACAAACCAGACGTTATTTTCATAGAACCGACCGGTGTCGCCCTGCCAAACAAGATCAACGACATCGTGCGCCGGTCGATGATCCATGCAGAAAAGAGCTACGGAATGGTCATCGTCGATGCCTTTCGGGCAAAGAAGATACACAGGGAGTGCGAACTATTCTTCCGGCGGCAGATCGAAGGCGAGGACATGATCGTCATCAACAAGGTCGAGCTGGTCGTCGAGGCCACGCTCCAGGAGGTCAGGGAGCTGGTCTCCTCGCTCAACCCCGATGCCCAGATAATGGAGATATCGGCCAAAGAGGAGAGGGGACTTGACGAAATCGCTGACACCATCGCCAGGGAGGCCACGCTGTGAGCGACGATGACTCAAAGAGCTTGGCGGAAGCGGGCACCTTCGGTGCCGAGATCTCTTTCAAAGCGGACAATATGCAGAAGGATAAGTTCGTGAGGGAACTTGGCCATTTCTTAATGTCGATAGCCAAGGACGTCGAGATGAAGAAGGGAGCACTGATCGGTCATGTCAAGGCCTTCGCCCGAGTAGATGACGGATTTGTCCGATTGAATATAGTGGACAGTGAGCTCGGCATCGACATCGGTGACGAGATCAGATCGAAGCACGTGAACGGCGGGACCATCAAGGTCATGGCCGCCGTTGTGGGTGTGGACGATCATCATGTGGAAGAGATCATCGAGAAACGGATCGAGGACCTGAGGAAGGTCATGGACATTGATGTGGCAGAGCACGAGGACCATGATCATTGCCATGATGAGGGGGAGTGAGACCCATGTACGGAATATCAATCGATGTTGGCACAAGCGGAACAAGAGTGCATGCGCTAGATCTGGACACCAAAAGGATCATCTCGACGGCCATGACCGTGAGGCATCCGGTCCCCGGAGCGAACGTGATGGACCACCTGACCTATTGCATAGAGGTGGACCAGGACCTGGCCAATGAGCTGATGATCGAAACGATCAACCGTCTCATCCGGTTGCTGGAGATCGATCTGAAAAAGGTCGGAAGGCTGGCCGTGTGCGGAAATCCGATCCAGCTTTCGATATTCCAGAACATGGAGCTCAGGGACCTGGCCTTCGTGGGTGAACGTTCATTGAAGTCAAAGGGGGTTACCCCGCAGAAGCGTGATGCCAGGATCATGTCCTCCGAAGCGATCGGCATCGATCTGGGAGGTCCCGACGCAGAGGTTTATGTCCCGCCATCGATCGCACATGAGATCGGTGCAGACGCCCTGGCCATGATGTTCAAGACCGGCCTGTTGGACCGCAAGGAGCCGTGTCTGGTCACGGACTACGGAACGAACGCGGAGATGGCGCTCAAGGTCGGCGACGAAATATATACCGGGTCGGCTGCAGCTGGACCGGCCATGGAAGGCCAGGCCATCCACTTCGGAATGCTAGCAGCACCAGGAGCAATATCCGATATCGACTACGAAGGCCACTGGCGCTGCAAGGTCTTGGATGACACGCTGATGCCTGTCGATGGCGACAAGGTCGACCCGACCTCGGGCGATATCGTCGAAGAAGGTAACATGCATGGCAGGTCCAGGGGAGTGACTGGTACTGGCGTCATCGCGGCGATTGCCACCGGTCTCGACACTGGCCTGATCAAGGCACCGCACATCCTGACGGCTGATGGCAAACTGCACCTGCAGGATGGGGTGTACATCGACGACCACGACTTCCAGGAAGCGGCGAAGGCGTTTGGCGCGATGAGGGCCGGTCACTTCACCCTGCTAGAGAAAGCGGGCATCACATTCGACGACCTGGACAGCATGTACATGAGCGGCGCGTCAGGAACGTACGTGGACGCACTCAAAGCGCAGAGGGTGGGACTGATCCCGCCTACACCAAAGAACATCTACCAGGTAGGCAACACTTCGCTGGCCATGGCCACTGACATCGTCAAGGACCCCAACCTGATGGAGACGCTCCAAGAGATGGCCCACAACATCCGTTCCAACCACATTATGTTCGCCACCGACAAGGTCTTCGAGACGCTCTATATCCAGGAGCTAGCCCTGTGGCAGGAAGGAATGCCGATAGAGTCCTACAACTTCTTCATACAGAGCATGGGTATCCAGCCCCTTCCGGATAAGTTCCGCGAGGCGAAGGTCTTCAAGATCGTGCAGCGTGACATACCGATCCTGGGGGACAAGGGTCTGAAGATACTGACCGACATCGGTACGAAGCTGAAGGGCACATTCGATGGATGCATCGCATGCATGAAGTGCGTCGAGAACTGCCCAGAGAGGGCATTGACCGTCGAGAAGAAGATGAGCGGGGAGCCGGAGATCACTGTCGCCTCAGACCTATGCAATGGTACTGCATGCATGCGCTGCGAGCGCGGCTGCCCGGAGAAGGTCTTCAAGTTCAAAGGTCTGAAGAGCACGAGGACGGCAAACAAATGACCGTTGAGGAAATAGACCTGCACCAACTGACCGCGGAAGACCTGGCAAAGTATCTTCCGTCGGAGGGGTGTAAGGAGAAGGGATTTCCTGGAGCGAAAGCCTTATCAGAAGCTTTGGTGAATAAAAAGGTCAAAGCGGCGGGATGCACAGGCATATCGCCGGCACTGGCTGATACCATAGACGGCATATTGTCTCTGGACCTCAGGCTACCGGAGAGCGACCCGATGATGAACAAGGTCGAGGAAAAACTGATCGAGATCAACTCGCCCGATAGCACTTCGCCGGTACTCATCACCGGCAATTCCGTCATCACCAAACAGATACTGACCACCATCTTCGCCAAGACCAAGGTCAAAGCATACTTGGTACCGACGGAAACTCTTGGTTATACTGTCGATAATGCGGTCAACGAGAACACCTTTTCCGCGATGAGCGTGATGAAGGGCATCGGTGACAGCAGGATCGCCAGCATGGTCAATGAACGGAAGCTCATCATTCCCGGAGTAGCAGAGATGACGAAGAGCTCGATCGAACGTATCACCAAGTGGCCAGTCGAGGTCGGTCCGATCAGCGGTTTCGAGCTTCCGATATTCCTGGCATACCGGGCATAAACTCTTTTTTTCTTTTTATTTTGATCATCATTCAACTATTGAATGTGTATGATTCTGGATCATGTCAACTCAATAGATTATCTAATGCAATCTCAGAGTTTACAAAACATAGAAAAAAAAGATAGAAAAAGGTTTGGAAAGGGATATCAAACCACGTCTTACAGATCGTAGTTCTTCGGGTTGAACGCCTGGACGTCCTTGTAGGCCTTTAGGCACTGGTCGAGGAACTTGGACTCCTCGTCCGGCAGTGCAGCAAGGTCTGCACTGACCTTGTTCAGCATGTCGCTCTCGTGCTTGGAGAGCTTCAGGCCGTTCTTGGTCTTGGCGGACTCTGCGATCAATTCGCATGCCTTCATACCGGCTGCCCTTGACCTCAGGTAGGTGCTTTCTCCCTCAGCGACAATTGCCTCACCGATCTTGTAGGCGTTGTCGTACCTCAGGCAGAAGCCTTCCGGGCTCCTGTATGAGTCGCAAGCGGCGTACAAGTCCCTGAGGATCTTGTCCTGCTTCAGCTGCTTTGCCGTGTTCATCAAGGCCGCTTCGTACCCAATGACTCCGAGCCAGCATTGGACGGATGAGCCACCGAACTCTGGGTGGTATTCAACCGACTCGTTGCTCCAC
>JBEKDM010000119.1:0-7523 GCA_050014375.1 Methanomassiliicoccales archaeon
ATCGAAAGATCTTACAAGCTCGCAATGGATAACGGCGGCGAGGTCGAAACGGATAAGTTCCAATCGGACCTCAAGAAAATGCTGGTGGAAGGGCGAGCCCGCAAGGAGAAAGATCTGGTTGAGATACCGCTATATCAGGTCCTTGACACCATCTATCAACGCTATGGCTGTGACGTCACGGACGAAATGCTGGTCGAAGGCATGGACATCTTCTATGGCGTACTGGTCGAGGACAGGCGGCTGGTGCCAGGGACCATCGATATGCTCGAGATGGTTAAAGCAAAAGGATATGCGATCGGCCTGGTGTCGGACGTCGCCTGGGGTTTGCCTTCCGACTATCCCCAGAGGGATATGGAATATTTCCAGCTTACCGATTATTTCGACGACATGGTATTCTCCACAGACGTCGGGCTGAGGAAACCGCACCCAAAGATGTTCAAGATCGCCCTGTCAAATCTTGGAGCGGATGCCGACCGGTCGGTGTTCGTCGGCAACTCGCTTCAATGCGATGTGAAGGGCGCCCTAGGTGTCGGTATGACCGCGGTCCTGAAGAAATCGGACTACTATCAGCCCGACGATTCCATCGTCCCAGATGCTAACGTGGACCAGTGGTCAGACCTGATGGCCATATTGGAAGAGAGAGACGCTCTCTAGGTCACTCCCACTCGATCGTCGCCGGGGGCTTGTTGGTGATGTCGTATACGACCCTGTTTACCTCCGCCTTCATTTCGTTGGTGATGCGCGTGGATATCTTTTCCAGGATCTCGTGCGGGATGCGTGAATAGGCCGCCGACATGCCGTCGATCGACTCCACCGCCCTGACGGCAATCGTGCGCCCATAAGCGCGCCTGTCCCCATGGACACCTACCGACTGGACCGGCAATAGGACCGCAAAGTATTGCCAGGGCAAGGACATGATCTTCTTGGCCGCGGCCATCTCCAGCTCCTCTTCGACTATGGCACAGGCCTCCCGTACCACCTCCACGTTCTCCCTGGTCGGCTCGCCGATGACCCTGATGGCCAAAGCTGGACCGGGGAACGGCTGGCGCTCGGAAACTTCTATCTCCAAGTATCTTGCAAGTTTCCTTACCTCGTCCTTATAGAGGTCACGGAGCGGCTCCACCAGCGTCAGCTTCATGTCCTCTGGCAGACCGCCCACGTTGTGGTGGCTCTTGATGGTGTCCCGGAGGTGGTCCCCAGACTCGATCCAGTCCGGTGCGATGGTGCCTTGGACCAGATAATCGGCCTTATACCCCTTGGCCTCCCGTTCGAAGACCCGGATGAACCTCTCCCCGATGATCTTCCTCTTCCGCTCCGGTTCGGTTATCCCCTTGAGGGCATCGAAGAACTCGTCCGAGGCGTCGATCAGACGGTAGTTGACGTTGAGCTTGGAGAACATCTTGTCCACCGCCTCGGTCTCGCCCTTCCTCATGAACCCGTTGTTGACGTAGATGGTCAACAGCCGGTCACCGATGGCCCTGGATACCAGCACCGCCGCGGCAGTGCTGTCCACTCCGCCGGAGCAGGCGATGATGGCCTTGCCTTTGATCGAAGTCTTTAGCTCTTCGATCTTCTCTTCCGTGAATTCCTTGGGGTCGAACATCAGGCTTGCACCTCTTTGGAGTCCTTCTCGATCTTGTCCGCCATCTCTTTCCGGTATCTCTCCAGTTCCACGGACAATCGAGAATCCGATATCGCGAGCATCTCGACGGCCAGAATGGCAGCGTTCTCGCCCCGGTCCAGGCCGACCGCGGCCACCGGTATCCCGGGAGGCATCTGGACAATGGAGAGGATGGAGTCCAAGTTGACCGCACCGCTCACCGGAACGCCGATGACCGGCCTGGTCGTATAAGAAGCGACCGCGCCAGGAAGCGCCGCGGCAAGCCCTGCCACGGTGATGAAGACCTTTGCGTCGCTTTCCCGGACCATGTTCCACAGGCGCTCAGGAGTGCGGTGCGCAGAAGCCACTACGATCTCAGAAACCACACCGAACTTTTGCAGCATGGCGAGCGCCTTCTTGCCGATCTCTAGGTCGCTCTTGCTTCCGAGGATGATGAGGACAACGGGCATTGGATGGACTGACCGATTTCTTGTTCTAAAAAGTATCGGTACGACGGTGTTTGTCCTCAAGGATATAAGGTTCTCAGATCAGTCTTTGTTGGTTCGGTGCGATCTTCGGGTCCGGACGGTTCATTTCGGAAGGTGCGGGGGCGATCGAGAGTGAACCGGGATAGGTTCTTAGGATCTCCTTGATCAGGGCGGGATCGAGTTCTCCTGGAGCGACCCATTCCGTTTCCATGTCCTGCTCGAGGATCACCGGCATGCGGTCGTGGAGATCGGCCATGACCTTGGCCGCCCCAGTCGTCACAATGGTGAACGTAGACAGCACGCTCCCGTCCCCGCTATGCCATACATCGTATAGCCCAGCCATTGCGAAGTACTCCTGATCCCTGACCTTGATCATGTAAGGCACCTTGCCATCTTCCTTTTTCCATTCATAGAAGCCGGTGGTCGGGACAAGGCAGCGTTTTCTTTTCAGGAGATGGCGGAAGGAAGGTTTCTCGTCAAGCGTCTCTGACCGGGCATTGAACATCTTGCTCCCGATCTTGACATCCTTGGCCCAGCTCGGCACGAGTCCCCACTGCATCTCGACCGCCCTTCTTCCTTCGAGGTCGAAGATGACCGGAGCAGGCTGACCGGGGGAAATGCTGAGTCGGGAAGTACATGCCATCGATTCCTCTGGTAGCTCGAATCGCTCGAAGAACCTTGCCGTTATCGTCAGCGCGAACCTGCCGCACACATGACAAGATAGGAATGGCATGGCATAAAGGATGCGGGCCGATGCTCTGATCGAGACGAAAAATGGGAGAAAATTGAAAGATATGATTGGAAAGGGTTTTCGTGATTAGCTCTTCATGATTGCGAGCAGGAAGACCCCGACCGCGATAAGTGCACCGATGACCGCCGCGATTATATTGACAAAGGCAGTCCAAATCACGTCGCTCAGGTGTATTCCAGCCCCGAGATCGACCAGCTTTCCGCCGCCGTACATGGTCGCGTAGATCCAAAAGATGCCGACAACCAGTCCAACGACCAGCAGTACGACACCGATGATCCTGCTCTTGCCGCTTCCAAAGTAGGCTGTGAAGGCACCCGCTAGCACCATGAACAGGCCGAAAGTCAGCAGAAGTACTGTCAGGAATTCCATTAAATTCATCTTAGCTCACCCTTCTCATTTCATATCTGAGATATCGGTGTCGACGACCTCTTGGGAAGCCTCGCTGAGCGATGTCCAGCCCAATGCCATACATTCACCTTGGCGCCCCTTTACGGTTTCCGTGTTATTAAACATTTCCCCGTTCGGGTGCGACCAGACAATTGAACGGAGATTGGAGCCAGACCGGTCAAAATCCAACCGCGATTCTAAAGCGACGATCTCACCCGGTCCAACACATCTGCCCAATCTGGTACGTTTGTGAGGGACCCCTTGGCCTCGATCACAAAGGAGGCGGCTGATGCTCCTATCATGGCACTTTCCTTGGTCGAATAGTTACGGTACAGGCCAGCAAAGTATCCGGCACGGAACGCGTCCCCCGCCCCGGTGGTATCGACCACTTTGGCCGATTTTACTGCCGGGATCTCCACCTCACCGTCGTCGGTGAATATCCTGCTGCCGCGGGAGCCGATCGTGTTGAACAGTATGTCGACATGGTCGAGTAGGTCCTCCGGACGCTTTGCCCCCAGGTATCGCATTGCCGTGCTCAGCTCGCCCTCGTTGCAGAAGAATGTATCACACATTCCGATGGCCTCTTGGAACGTCTCTGCCGTCCATATGTGGTGTATCTCCTGGGCGGGATCGAAGGAGATGGTCTTGCCCAGCCTGACGCACTCCCTCATCAGGCGCAGGTAGTATTCCGGGCGCCCGGTCATGATGTGGACGAAATCCGCCTCCTTAGCGGCATCCATCCTCAGCTCGAACTCGCCCATGTGCCTCATCGGCCCCTGATAGACGTAGGCGATCTGATTATGGGATGAATCGGACACGATCCATACCGTTGGTGTCTCATACCCGTCGACCTCCACCAGGTCCCTCAGGTCCACTCCCTTCTCCGTCATCAGTGCCTTGAACTCCGCGGGAATGTCCTTTCCCACGTACGACACAAGTGCGGTCGGTACCCCGAGAGATGCGGCCACCGTGGCGACGTTGGCTCCGGTGCCTCCAAAGTACCTCTGCTTCTCCACCACATCGACGGAGGTGTTCTTGTCCGGGAACCGATCTAGGGACATGATGAAGTCCAGATTGGTGTGGCCGAAGACGCACAGGAACGGCTTCAAGTTCAGGTCCCTTCCTGCCAGGCCTCTAGGTATTTCTTCTGGGTCGGGGTAAGCTTGTCGATGTCCACACCCATCGTCCTGAGCTTGATCATGGCCACTTCCTCGTCCATCTCCTGCGGGACGTTATAGACCTCCGCCTTGAGCGACTTGTGATTCTTGACCAGGTGTTCCAATGACAAAGCTTGGATGGAGAAGCTCATATCCATGATCTCTGCTGGGTGGCCTTGGCCGGCCGCCAGGTTCATCAACCGTCCCTCGGCGATCAAATAGACCTTCCGGTCCCCCGGCAGGTTGTACTGGTCTACGAACTCGCGTACCCGGACCGGCTTGGAGCCGTAGGACTCGAGCGCCGGTTTGGAGACCTCGTTATCGAAGTGGCCGGTGTTACCGAGCACGCACCCGTCCTTGATGACCCCCAGGTGCTCCCTGGTGACGATGTCCTTGCATCCCGTGACGGTGATGATTATGTCCGCCTGCTTCACGGCTTCTAACATGGGCATGACATTGAAGCCGTCCATCTTGGCCTCTATGGCCCTGATCGGGTTCACTTCGGTGACCACGACGTTTGCGCCCAGCCCCTTGGCCCTCATGGCTACGCCCTTGCCGCACCATCCATAGCCGGCGACCACCAGGTTCTTTCCTGCCACCAGCAGGTTTGTGGCGTTCATCCAGCCATCGAAGGTGGACTGCCCGGTACCGTATCGGTTGTCGAACAGGTATTTCATCTGAGCATCGTTCACCGATATGACCGGAAACTTAAGCTTGCCTTCCTTGGCCATCGCCCGGAGCCTGATGACGCCGGTGGTGGTCTCCTCGTTCGCCCCTTTGACATGTGGCAACTGCTTCTGGCGTTCGGTGTGGAGCATGGTGATCAGGTCCGCGCCGTCGTCGATGACGAAGTCCGGATCGAGATCCAGGACCGCGTTCAAGTTATGGTAGTATTCCTCGGTCGATTCCCACTTCTTGGCGTAGGTCTCTATGCCATATTCCTCGCGCAACGCCAGCGCCACCGAGTCGTCGGTTGACAACGGATTGCAGCTGGCCAGCCGGACCTTCGCACCGGCCTTGGCCAGAGAAACTGCGAGCATGCCGGTCTTGGCCTCCACATGCAAGGCCATCCCGACCTTGACCCCATTAAGGGTCTGATCTTTGACCAGTCTTTCCCTGATCTCTTTAAGAACTGGCATATGGGAGTTGGCCCACTCCAGCCGCCTCACTCCCTTTATCAGAAGATCGTTATCCGTCACGCGAATCACTAGCCCTACATGCAGGAGGGGGAAATTATGCTTTTGATGACAATTCGAACTTCAAATGGTCCGAGATGTCCCTAAGCACATGACCCAGGTTGCGGCGGTTGTTGAACCCGGAGATCAGATCGCATCTTCTGCCCCCATCGCCGGTCAGCTCACCGACGTGGGAGGTGATGTTGGGCAACGCCCTGGTCAGTTCATCCACTATGCTGACATCGGCCGCCATCGACGTCCTCGACACTGGGTTCAGGTCAATGGCGATGACCTTCTTGCCAGCCTTGACCAACGCCTCTGCACGGTCACCGTCCTCGAGGGGGATGAGCACAATGTCCGCCATCCCGATGCCCTCATTGGCACAAAGCGCCCGGTCCGATGCTATTCCCGGCAGCGTGAAGTCCTGGACCCGCCCCAGGACATCCTTGGCCCCCTGCGATTCCAAGTGCCGGCAGACGAGCTCTATCCTTTCGACCGAGCGATGGAACAGGTTGACCTCGAGTCGGGCGTTGACCGCCTTGGAAAGCTCGATGAGTTCGACCGGGGCAAGCGCGGCGGCGTTCCCGTTGACGGTGATGACCGGGCGTTTGGCCTCCATCAACATCGCGGCCGCGACCCGTTCCGCCAACTCGGCCGGGGGAAGTGTGACTTCTCCTAGGAGGTAATCGAACGCCTCGCCCCGGCCATGGGCGATCAGTCCGGTCGGGGCGACAATGCCTTGCCGCATCATTTCCGACATCTTCTCCCTCATGACCAATGACTTGTATCGGGGGTGGTCCCTTGAGATTTCCACGGGAATATGGAGAGAATCACAATGTATAAATGCTTCCCATGGTTGAAATGGCATAAACGGATGGATAGCCATCACGTCAATGGCCATTAATATCAGAAGAACGAAAAGATGCAAAAAGACTAAAAAGGCTCAAACGAAAACATAATAAAGGTTTGCACAATGCATATATAGTAAATGTCCATTTCTAGTATTAACACCGGAAAAGAATCGGGTGTGATTGGTGAACCATGCAGTTTCTTGGAAAGGTCCAAGAAGTGACTTTTGACGGCAGGATAATTGTCAAAGGCTCCTTTGCTCCGGCAATACGGTCCAGAGTAGTCGACAACCGCAACAAAATTGTGGGGAAGGTTCTGCGCATCTTTGGTCCGGTTGATTCGCCTTATGTCACGATCGAGCCTACCGGTGATTTCTCCCTGCTCTCTGCCATAGGGAAGCAGGTATACGTGGAAGGGGTCGAAGAACATGGCAAAACCAAAGGAAGGGACCGAAGAAGTTGAAAGATGCCCCGAGTGCAACAGTGGGCATTTGGTTAGGGACTATGAGAGGGGTGAGCTCATCTGCGAGGAATGCGGCCTCGTCATCGATGACCAGTTCATTGACCTCGGACCGGAATGGCGGGCCTTTGACGTAGAACAAGGCGAGAAAAGGGCCAGAACCGGCGCGCCAATGACCTATACCATCCACGACAAGGGACTTTCCACGGAGATCTCCTGGAAGAACAAGGACAGCTACGGCAAGAGCATTCCGACCAGGAACCGGGCCCAGCTGTACCGTCTCAGGAAGTGGCAGCGCAGGATCCGTGTCTCTAATGCGACAGAGAGGAACCTGGCCTTCGCGCTTAGCGAACTGGACCGGATGGCGTCCGCGATGGGCCTACCGCGTAATGTTCGTGAGACCGCGGCCATGGTCTATAGGAAGGCGGTCAACAAGAACCTCATCCGTGGCAGGAGCATAGAGGGTGTCGTCGCCGCTTCACTGTATGCAGCGTGCCGGCAATGCAACGTGCCCCGTACCCTGGACGAGGTCGCGAACTCGTCGCGCGTGGGACGCAAGGAGATCGGACGTACCTACCGTTTCATGACCCGTGAGCTGAAGCTCAAACTGATGCCGACCCGCCCGCAGGACTATGTGCAGCGGTTCTGCTCCGAGTT
>JBEKDM010000120.1:0-7502 GCA_050014375.1 Methanomassiliicoccales archaeon
CAGTGATGTCGTCGAGCGGCCCGGCAGCCGGAGGCAGCTCGGAGATGCCGGTGACCAGAGCTATCAGCCTGATGGTTTCGTTGTCATCGTCCAACGTCCTGACGCCGAACTTAACGTTGGCGTCCACGTCAAGCTGCTGCGTCAAACCTTCGACGATGCGGTGCACACGCCTGAGGGTCAGGTTGCTGCCGCCGGAAATATGGATCAGTGCCCCTGTCCCTCCTTTTATGTCGACGTCCAGCAACGGGTTCTGCACCGCGTCGCGGACCACACCCTCAGGGTCGGCGTTCTCCGCATAAAGTAGCGTCGATATCCCGCCATGCTTTATGATGGTCCGAAGATCGGCGAAATCGAGATTGATCAAAGATGGTTTGGTCAACGCATCGACCAGCCCCTTGATGAGCTCGGAGACGAGGGCATCCATGACGCCTAGTGCCTGGTTCATAGGCAGGTTGTCGACCATCTGCATCAGGCGGTTGTTGTCCAGGACCAGCACTGTGTTGGAATACTCATTGAGCCGCTTGAGCCCGATCATGGCGTTGCGGCGCCTGGTGCCGGACTCGATGTTGAACGGCATGGTGGCGATCGAAATGACGATGGAACCGGCCTTGTGGGCGAATTCCGCTATGACTGGCGCTGCTCCGGTCCCGGTTCCTCCGCCCATTCCGGTGATGATGAAAGTGAGATCGACATCATTGAACATCTCGCAGAAGAGATTGGCACAGTTGCGAGCGCATTGTTCGCCGACCTCCGGGAGACCGCCGGCGCCCAGGCCATGGGTGTAGTTCGCACCGATAAGGACGCGGTTCTCACAACGAGTTTCCTTCAAGCTGCGCTGGTCGGTGTTTATGGCGATGGTCATAGCTGACTCTAGGCCGATCTTGTTCAGCCTGGTGATGCTGTTACACCCGCCGCCACCGCAACCTACGACGAGTATCTTCAAGTCAGGAGCGTCGATGCCTGACTTGTCGTCCCATCCCGAGCCAATCCCCATCTTGATTACCTCAAGGGGAGCGTGTCCGTCACTTCAACTCGCTGACCGCCTTCTCCAGGCGCATTCTGACATATTCCCTGACAGCGTTCCTGATGGCATCGTCGATCGATACCGAGTCCCCGTCCTTGACGAGTGCTTCCAGTTCGATTATCTTGGTCTTCGGAAGCTCCACGGTGACCCTCTCGATGTATTCAGGCGTGAAGTGCGTTTCGACGAAGGTGTCGATCGCCGCCCTGATCGCATCGGAGATGGTCGGGTACTTGCCGGTGTCCACCAGTGCCTGTAATGCCTGTAGTTTCTCGGCAGGAATCCTTACCGTAATCCTTTCGCTGTCGACCATGACACAACTCTTGTCCCATTGAATTGTCTGACGCTTTTTGCCAAAACGTCTGACAAATTGGATGATTCACTTGAGAATATATAAAAGTTGGCGAATCCACAGACGCCTGACTCCATTTATATGTGGGTGTGAACTGGACTTCTGCTCTTGTACAACCGTTGGCTTTTCAGAACCGAAAAAGGGGCAACAGTTACTAATATTCCTTTTTTGGAGCATGAAAGCGTGTTTGAAGAAGGATGCCATTGACATCTTCTCTGCGCGAATACCCCCGCCTTAGACGAAAGAGGGCGGAACGGAACGATTCCTGGCTAGGTCCACTGTATCGATGATCCGAAGGTCGTCCTACGGCTGTTCGATTCAGAAATTGGTATGCACAGGTGCTAAGAAGCAATAGGATGTTGACACTGCTATGAGTAAGAAAACCAAAGAGCTCGAGATGGCAGGTCTGTTGCGATGAGGGTCGACTTTCCCATAATGGATAATCACCTTCATCTTCAACCGAAAGGCCGCAATGTCGAGGCGATCAAGGAGTTCGAGAAGGCAGGGGGCACCCATGCCATATTGAGCCACATGCCCTATGATGAACTTCAGATAACCTGCGGGGCCGATTTCGAACGTTCATATCATATCACGATGGACACGGCTGAGCGGTGCAATAAGGAATCCAACGTGAGCGTGTTCGTGACGCTTGGACCGTACCCTGTCCTGCTCATCGATCTGGCCATGGAACATGGCATCGAGGCTGCGACCATGATGATGAAAGAGGGTATGGAATCGGCCGCCAGGCTCGTCAGGGAAGGCAAGGCGATCGCCATCGGCGAGGTCGGCAGACCACATTTCGACGTGTCACCAGACATCATGGCAGCGTCCAACGACATCCTCCGCTACGGTATGTCCCTGGCCAAGGAGGCGTCATGTCCGATCGTGATTCATGCAGAAACGGCGACCCCGGAGACAATGGAGGACTTGGGCCGCATGGCCGACTCGGTCGGACTGGACCGGGGCAAAGTGGTCAAGCACTATTCGCCCCCGTTGGTGCTGGAAGAGGAGAACCGGGGTTTGATGGCATCGGTCCTTGCTTCGAGAAGCAACGTCCATGAGGCTTTCAGGAAAGGGAACCGCTTCTTCCTGGAGACCGACTTCATGGATGAGCCGACCCGCCCGGGAGCGGTCTTGCCCATCGACACCGTGCCCAAGAGGATCAAGGGCCTGGCGCAATCCGGAATCGCCACCACAGAACTTATCGATGCCATCTGGAAGGTCAACAAGGACAATCCCAAGAGGGTGTATGGGATCGATCTGGAACGGCTTTGAATGCTACCAGATGTCGAACCGGTCGAACTGGTCATGGCACGCCGACCATATGAGGTCTATTTTGTCCACGCGTGCGAAAGGGTGCTCCTCCCTGAGCATGCGGATCACCTCTTCGATGTTCTCCTTCTCTCCCTCGAACTTTGCTTCGACGGTGCCGTCGGGCAGGTTCTTGACCCATCCGTTGACCCCCCTCCTGCGGGCGAACCTTCGGGTGTAATCGCGGAAGTGGACCCCCTGGACCTTGCCTTTGAAGATCGCATCCGCACAGACTTTCATTGACCTAGACCTCGCCTTGCTTTATCACTATCTGATTATTACATTTTCTCGTCAATCTGCGATCGAAGTACCCGATCAATGAAATTAATGCGTCTTTTCGCCTGGCAACAAAACCCCGATATGATTTTTATAATCCGTCACCATATGGGGAGTAATATTAGTGGTCACTTCGGGTTATCAGGAAGGGAAATGGGATGTTGAAATCATTAGTGGAGGATGCACTGGCCAGGGACGACGCGCCCATGCCAAGGTTCGAGCAGGCGCCGGCGGCTCAGCCGGCCTTCAAACAGGCAGAAGACGCGGACGCAGAACTAATAGCGATTCTGCAAACGCTTAGGACCAACATTAAGATCGTCGGTGTCGGAGGGGGCGGTTCCAACACCATCAACCGGATTTATGACGAACAGATCGTCGGAGCCGAGACGTATGCGGCAAACACAGACGCACAGCACCTGCTGATGGTCCGGGCTCAGCACAAGATCCTCCTGGGAAGGAGGAGCACCCGCGGATTGGGCGCCGGAGCGTTACCGCAGGCTGGAGAGCAAGCGGCCCAAGAGGCTGAACAGGAAATACGCAAGGCAGTCCAGGACGCGAACATTGTCTTCGTGACCGCAGGAATGGGCGGCGGCACTGGAACCGGCGCCGCGGCCGTCGTGGCCGGAATCGCCAAGGACGCGGGTGCATTGACCATCGCCGTTACGACCACGCCGTTCAAGGGCGAGGGCAAGATGAGGATGGAGAATGCAGAGTGGGGTCTGGAGAGGCTCAGGAACTCGGCCGATACCGTCATCGTCATCCCGAACGACAAGCTGCTCGAATTGTACCCCAGACTTTCCCTTAATCAAGCTTTCAAGGTGGCGGACGAGGTTCTCACCAGGGCGATCAAGGGAATCACGGAGCTGATCACTAAGCCCGGCCTTGTGAACCTCGACTTCAACGACCTGCGCACAATCATGAAGGGCGCCGGCGTGGCCATGATCGGAATGGGAGAATCTACTGGCCATGTGGAAGACCGGGCACTTGAGGCCATCCAGATGGCTCTCAACTCCCCGCTGCTCGAGGTAGACATCAGTACCGCGAACGGGGTCCTCGTCAACGTCGTCGGCGGTCCGGACATGACCATCGGTGACGCCCAGAAGGTGGCAGAGGAAGTGCAGAAGCGGGTCAGCCCCAATGCCAGGATCATCTGGGGTGCGGGCGTCGACCCTGCACTGGAGCACAAGATCCGGGTGATGGTGGTCATCGCTGGAGTCCACTCCAAGCAGATCCTCGGCAAGTCCAGTGAGCAGGCGAAGCTCAAGGGCTCCGATGTCGACTTCATAAAGTAGTCGTACGCCGACCCGTGAAAACCCTTTCCTTATTCTTCTATTAGTTCTCCTTTAGATCGAAAAGGAACACATCCTCTATCCTGACCTTGAAGAACCGGGATATTTTGAAAGCTAGCGCTAGAGAAGGATCGAACTTTTCATTCTCGATGCAGATGATCGTCTGCCTGCTCACTCCGATCTTCTCGGCAAGCTCGGCTTGGGTCATGTTCGTCAGTGCCCTGTATACGCGTAGGTTGTTTTTCATCAGGTTCACTCGGGGACAATATCTACGATGACGTATTGCATCATGTACATAATGATATTGTTACATTACTTATTGTCAAATATTATTATCTTTTTGTCAATAACACATTACATGTAATGTTCAAGAATACTCAATATTGAACGACAAGCCTTTGAACATGAGAGCGTCCAGACAAGCTATATCTGTAAGATGAAAAATCGAGCAAAATCTAATAATATCTAAAATATCACCGAAATGTTTTATACACCCCAAACCCCTAACGACCATCAACCATCCATTGCCAGCGATGCTGTCGTGGTCAATAGTGAAGGAGGAACTTACCTTGAAATCGTTCATCACTGACGCCCTTACCCGGGCCGGACCTGCAGGAGCAGCAGAGCCAGTTCAAACATCATATAGCAAATCCACCTCGCAAGAGGACGAAGAGCTAACGAAGATCCTCATGGGTTTGAGGACCAACATCAAGATCATAGGTTGCGGGGGTGGGGGATCGAACACCATCGACCGCCTCTACGCGTCCAACATCAAGGATGCCGACCTTTATGCTGCCAACACCGACGCCCAGCACCTGCTGGTGATCCGGGCGCATAAGAAAATCCTGCTGGGCAGGAGGAGCACCCGCGGATTGGGCGCCGGAGCGTTACCGCAGGTGGGAGAGGAGGCTGCCCGGGAAGCGGAAGAGGAACTGCGTAAGGCTCTCCAGGGAGCAGACATCGTATTCGTCACCGCCGGTTTGGGCGGAGGAACCGGGACCGGAGCAGCGCCGTACGTGGCGCAGCTGGCCAAGGACATGGGGGCGCTCACGATCGCGATCGTCACCTCCCCGTTCAAGGCCGAGGGAACGATCCGGGCGGAGAACGCCGAATGGGGTCTGGAAAGGATGCGTTCTGTCGCCGACACAGTTATCGTCATCCCGAATGACAAGCTCATAGAGCTTGTTCCTAGGTACTCGCTCAACCAGGCATTCAAGGTCGCCGACGAGGTCCTGATGAGGGCTATCAAAGGCATCACCGAACTTATCACGAAGCCGGGCTTGGTCAATCTCGATTTCAACGACCTGCGCACCATCATGAAGGGCGGAGGCGTGGCCATGATCGGAATGGGGGAAGGAGAGGATGATGACCGGGTGGAGGATGCGGTCAACGAAGCGATCAATTCCCCGCTCATCGACGTCGATATCACCGGAGCCAATGGTGTGCTGGTGAACGTCACCGGCGGAGAGGATATGTCCATCGGTGACGCCCAGAAGGTGGCAGAGATGATACAGGCCAAGGTCTCCCCCAATGCCAGGATCATCTGGGGTGCATCAGTCGACCCGGCCCTGGAGAACCGCATCCGAGTGATGGTGGTCATCACCGGCGTCAAGTCGAAGAACATCCTTGGCCCTAAGGAATCAAAATCTGTAAAGGCGATGAACGTAGATTTCATCAAATGATGATATAAGCTGAGGAAAGGATTATCTAGAGAAAACTAATAGACCCCTCTTCAAGAGTGCTTAAAATGGACATCGTCGAGAAATCCTGGGAAGTCCAAGAGACTATCGAAGATAAGGTCAAGAGGATCGGCAAGGGTAAGTATGGCCGAGTAATCAAGATGGCCCGAAAGCCCACTCCAGACGAGTATGTGAAGACCGTCATGATCACCGGTATCGGCATCATCCTCATAGGCGGGTTGGGCTTCGCAATATACTTAATATGGAAGGACTTGCCGGGACTGTTCGGCTAATGTCCGTTTCATTGCCGGGGTATAACGTATGACCGATGAAGATAACCAGACACTAGTGCCCCAGACGCAGGGCGCCAGTTCCATCTCCCTTAGCGGAGAGAACGCCCCCAGCATCATGTCAGCAGGGGCCATCACGACCTGGCCGCTGCAGGTCAAGAGTTCAGACAGCGGCAAGAAGAAGGTCGTCTTACGTGTGAAGATTGGCCTGGAAGAGGGGGCGCCGGAATGGGAGATCAAGCTCACCGATGCCACGGGCACATCATTATGGGAGAGCCAGGCCGCGGGAGCACCCCAGGCCGAGTTCAATCTGGACGGCCCTCGCCCGAAGGACATCAAGCTCATCGTTGAAGCGCCCAAGGGCGCACGTTATAACGATAAGGTGACCATCATGTTGGAGGTCTGCCTTGGTGACCAGGTATGCGCGACCAAGGAGTTCAGCGCGACCGCCAGGCAATCGATCCTGGTCTTGAAGACCTCGATCGGCCACGAAAGGAACGTCGCAGATGGCGTCTCCAGCAAGGCCAAGACCGGCAACACCGGCATATTCGCGATACTTGCCCCGGGCAAGTTGGATGGTTACGTCTTCATGGAAGCAATGAACACCGACCTTGTTAGAGAGACCGTCCGCGGCGTCCGCAAGGCCAAGGGGCTGGTGGAAGGCGAGACGAGCTTCAACGAGATCGAGCACTTCCTGACCCCGAAACCGCTGGTCTCCGGGATCATGGAAGGCGACGTGGTCGAGCTGGTCGCCGGTCCGTTCAAGGGCGAGAAGGCCAGGGTCCAGAAGATCGATGAGAGCAAGGAAGAGATCACCGTCGAGCTGTTCGAGGCGACCGTTCCAATACCGGTCACCGTTAGAGGCGACCACGTGAGAGTTCTCGAGAAGGAGAAGTGAGTATAATGCCAGAGACTATTGAAGTGCTAGTAGACGGTGGCAAGGCCACCCCCGGACAGCCGCTCGGCCCAGCGCTGGGCCCGACCGGGATCAACGTCGTCCAGGTAGTGCAGAAGATCAACGAGAAGACCAAGGCCTTCGCAGGGATGAAGGTCCCGGTCAAGATCACGATCAACGCGAACAAGACCTTCGACATCAAGGTCGGTACCCCACCGACCTCCGCGCTGCTGTTCAAGGAACTGGGCGTGGAGAAGGGATCGGGTGCCCCGAAGGCGACCAAGGCCGGCGACATCACCATGGAACAGGCCGTCAAGGTCTCCGAGATGAAGAAGGACTCCCTCATGGGCAAGGACCAGAAGCACCGTGCCAAGGAGGTCATCGGAACC
>JBEKDM010000121.1:0-7361 GCA_050014375.1 Methanomassiliicoccales archaeon
ATCGAATTGCGCACCGTGAAGGAAGAGGACGTCAAGGTTCTGAAGAGCCTGGCCAAGATAAAGCATGAGATAATTGTCATGAGCGGCAAGGGAGGGGTCGGTAAGTCCACCGTGACCGTGAACCTGGCAGTGGCATTGGCCATGCGGGGATTCGAGGTCGGCATCCTGGACGCCGATATCCATGGTCCGAACATCCCCAAGATGCTGAACATCGAGGACGCCCAGATCCAGGGCGACCAGGAAGGCCTCTACCCGGTCATTGTACCGCCTCATCTAAAGGTCATGTCGACGGCTTTCCTGCTGGAGGACAGGGATACACCTATCGTTTGGAGGGGGCCGATGAAGATGGGCGCCCTCAGACAATTCGTGGCAGATGTGAAGTGGGGCGAGCTCGACTATCTGATCGTTGACCTTCCGCCGGGAACAGGTGACGAGCCGCTCACGATCGCGCAGCTTATGCCAGAGGCGGATGGCGCAGTTATCGTCACGACACCGCAGGACGTGGCATTGCTCGATTCGCGTAAGTCCGTTACGTTCGCCAGAGCGCTCAAACTGCCAGTACTGGGCATCGTCGAGAATATGAGCGGTCTCATCTGTCCGCATTGTGGCAAGGAGATCGACCTGTTCAAGTTGGGAGGGGGAGAGAAGGCCGCCAAGGAGATGGGCGTGCCGTTCCTGGGCCGGGTCCCGATCGATCCGAGCGTGGTGGACAGCGGCGATGATGGGAAGCCGATCGTGCTTTCCAAACGCGATTCGCTTGCCACTAAGGCTTTCGAGGACATAGTGGACAAGATAGTCGCGACCTCAATGGAGAACGAACAGAAGAGGAAGAAGTGAACCTGATGAAGATCTTCGTCACCGTCTCAGAGGGAAGCCTAGATGCCGAGGTCGAGGAAGAGTTCGGTCATTCCCCGATGTTCGTCTGCGTCGACCCAGAAACCATGGCCTTCACCGTTCACGATAATGTTCTAGAGGAAACGGACATAGGTTATGGCATCCAGACCGCTGAGAACCTCATCAAGTTGGGAGCGGACGTGGTGATCACCGGTTTCATCGGGCCCCATGGGATCAAGAAGCTCCAGTCGAAGAACATCAAGGTGGTCGCGGACGAGGAGGGCACGGTCCGAGAGGCCATTGAACGTTATAACAGACGACATCCCAAGTCCCTTTGAGCGTCTGGCTCCCGGCAGGAGACCGATCTGGTGAATAACGCAGCCAACATCTTTTTTGAACGGTCGCACAATTCTTTGTCTTGTTTTTCAATGGCTGGCAGTATCTTGGGGTCTCTCGACAGCAAATGAGACCCTAAGACCTACAACGAAAAACACAGTCGACAAATGTCGTAATGGAAAAACGGGCATATCCGGATGTAAGTAATGACTGGACAAAAAATGTCTAGGGTTAAATACTGCTACCAACAATCTTTCCAATGGAAATGGAAACGGCGTCTGACGATTCTCGAGTACGTTGTTTGTCCATGAATAGATGTTTTTAGAATTCCTGCTACGAATTCCGTGGATAACGTTCTTGTAATCGACAATTATCGTAGAGTAGCTGAATAAAGTATAAGTATCGAACTTCGAAATTGTGCAGAACATGCGGGACTCATTCCCCAGCCCGGAACGAAGAAGAAAGAGGCGTAACCTCGCCGACGCCGACCACCCGCCCGCAGGCGGAAGGATTGCCAGGGCGAGACGGATCCCGATGTCGTCGACATTCTCGGCGGACAGGGCCACCGTCGTTTGGATCGAAAGCCGAGCAGGTCACGGACCGATCGGAAGGAGGACTCAGCAATGACCAAACGGATCATGCTTCCGACGGACAGTTCGCTACCGGCGCTCGTTGCCACAAGCATGGCCGTGGATATGGCAAAGTCAAGCGATTCCACATTGGTAGTGCTCGGTGTCATCGAGCAACTGCCAGCTATCGAGCTCGAACGCTTGGACGAGAACAGGGCATTGGAGCATTTCCGGTCCTCTGATGGCATCCTTGCGCACCATCGGAACGTGCGGCGCAAGTCCGTTATGAGAGGACACGGACCAGAGCCTGGCCGGGGAGGAAGATACACGATCTCCTCATCCGATCTATTTGCCGGCTCTATCAGATCAGCAGGCATTGGAGCAGAGAGTTCAGGGAAGAATGTGAAGGAGTTTGATGAAAATGAGTGAGCAAACGATAAACAAGGTCTTGATGGCTAACCCGGCACCACTCGGGTTAATGGGCTTTGGAATGACAACTGTCTTGTTAAATCTGCACAACACTGGACTGTTTGGCCTTGGTAGCATGATACTGGCCATGGGAATATTCTATGGCGGTATGGCTCAGGTTATCGCCGGAATAATGGAATGGAAGAACGGGAATACGTTCGGTACACTGGCCTTCACGTCGTTCGGGTTCTTTTGGCTCAGCCTCGCTGGGCTGATAGTCCTCCCGATGATCGGAATAACGACCGGCAATGATTCCTCAGCCATGGCGTCCTATCTGTTCATGTGGGGCATCTTCACCGCCTTGATGTTCTTCGGAACACTGAGGACGAACGCTGCCCTCATGTTCGTGTTCGGATCACTGGCAATACTGTTCCTGCTGCTGGGGCTGGGGGATTTGACCGGAAATACCGACATAACCCACCTTGCGGGCTGGGAAGGACTGGCGGTCGGATTCTCAGCAATGTACACGGCAATAGCGCTTGTCCTCAACGAATCGTTCGGACGTACCGTGCTGCCCATCTTCCCCAGGAAGACATAGAGAGAAGCGAACAAGCTCAAGGGAATGGATGAGATCTGATGTCCCTACCAGTTCCCGCATCTGGACGAGCAATCGAGGAAGCGGGGGCGAACCGGCAAGGACCAGAGTCTAGGTAAACGAACTATTTCAGGGAGGGGAGAGGGACCTCTCCCCTCCCATCTTTTTCGAACCTGATCGAGGAGGGTAACTTTAGAGCTTCAGCCCGGGGATCTCCAGGCGCTTCTGTTCTGGCCTCGTCGCCGGAATGATCGGGTTGGGGCCCAGATCTCTGATCTTTTGGATGTATTCCTCGATCGTGGTTCGGTACTTCTCAGGTTGCTCCTCATCGACGAACTCGACCAGGAAGCGGTCCTCGTCGAAACCCAGCTGCTGCAGCACGATCTTCAGGAGCGTCATCCGCTTGCGCGTACGAAGGTTCCCGACCTCGTAGTGGCACCTGCCTGGTGAACCAGCTAGTATCATGACCCCGTCAGCACCGCTGGACAATGCCTTGAGCACCCACTCGGGATCGACCCTTGCCGAGCACATCACCCTGATGGCCCGGAAGTGAGCATCGTTTCCCAGGCGTTTCAATCCGGCCGTATCGGCGGCGGCATAGGAGCAGTGATGGCAGGAGAAAACGACGATGCTCGGGAAAGTGCTTTCTTCCCTGGAATTGCGCAGGGCGGTCTCGATCTCGGCCACCACCTGGGCGTTGGAAAAGCAGGTCTGGTCCATAGCGGCAGTGGGACAGGCGGAAACGCACGCCCCACACCCCTCGCATGCTTTCGGGTTCACATTTGCCTTCCTTTTCCCGCCGGCCTCGGGATCTTCCACGACCTTGATGGCATTGACGTTGCACACCGCCTCGCACACGCCGCAGCCGGTGCACCGGACCTTGTTCACTATCGCGATGTTCCCCTTCTCCGATGGAAACTGGTTTCGCAGTTTCGCCACGGCCATGAGCGTCATGTCCTCGGCCTTGGCGGTCTGGAGCTCCCTGTTCTCCCAGTGGATCCAGGAGCACTGCTCTCTGATGTTGGCCATCTCAAGCATGCACCGGTCCAGCCCGCCGTCGACCACAGCCTCCTGAAAATCCTGCAGGTACAGTCGGGGGGAACAGGCTGAAATTACGACCCGGTCGAGGCCTTCGTCCGTGATTGTCTTGACGATTGCCTCCCTTGAAGACTTGGAACAGAGGAAGTCGTGGATGCTGGCATGAACCACGCCGGCCTCCGATCGGACGGTTCTCGCGATCGAATCGGTATCGATGTTATTTTCGATGTCCCCGCCGCAGCGGCAAATGAATACCCCTATCCTCTGATTGGCAGCCTGATCCAAAATCTTCTCCTCCGCAAGTCGATAAAGTATTGATGGAAGCCCGGATATTAATCTTGCTCAGAAATATGGTCAACACGGACGAAACATCGTGACCCCGGTTCGAAAGGCCACCGGCGCGGGCCGATCTGAAAAGCACTGCCTCACAAGGTCGGTTCTGTGACCTTCATGTCCTCGATGCCCGCCCGGAACGACATCATGGACATGTCCAGTTGGGCTTCGATGTTCTCCACATTGAGACAGGTGTTCTCCGCCCGCTTGGCCAGGAACTTCGCGTCAGCCATCTTGGAAGGCTTGATGAGGGACCTGTCCAGATCGAACACGTCAGCGACTATCAAGCCCATCTGATATCGGCTGAGACAGTCTGGGCCGCTGGTATGGAACAGTCCCTTGAGACCGCGCTCCGACACTTCCATTAGCACATTTGCGCAATGGGGCGCGTAGGTGGCCGTGACGTACTGGTCCTCAAACAATCTGATCTCTTTCCCGGCCCTGACCGAACGAATGACCCAGCTCGCGAAGTTATCCTTACTGGACAACCGGTTCCAGCCGTACAATACCGCCACCCGGCAGACCGCGTTCAACTTGGAGGAGTCGATCACGAGACGCTCCCCCTCCAGCTTCGTCTTGGAGTAGATGCTGAGCGGATCGGGGGTCTCGAACTCGAAATATTTCGATCCTTTAAACCCGTTGAACACATAGTCGGTCGAAACGTACAGCAACGTCGCCCCGCTGAGGCCGCATGCTGCCGCCACATTCATGGTCCCTTCCACGTTAATGGAAAAGGCCAGCTGTGGCTTCCTTTCGCACTCATCGACATCGGTCATGGCTGCCGGGAGAAGGACCCGGTCAGGTGTTTCTTTTGAGAAGAAGGCTTCCACGGCGTTCTGGTCGGTCATGTCCAGCGATACCGCCTTCGCACCCGGGCATGCCCTTCCGCCATTGTAAGTGGAGACCACTTCGTGACCGCGGGACACCGCCTCGCCCACGAGGTACTGGCCGAGCAACCCCGATCCACCGATTATCGCGACCTTGCTCACGGTGCAAAAGAATACCGACCGCATACATATCGGTTGCGAAGCGATGTTCTGATCTGCACCTCCGGCAGCCTAGCTTCTAACCTGCCTGCAATAGCGAATTTCGTCTCTCGCGGCCTGGAGGTCCGCGTGATTGTTCTATGGAAAGTATTATTCGCCATGTATGTATGCTCGTAGCAACGAGATGACCACAAAACGCATCAGCGCCTGTCCGTACTGCGGCAGCAGAGATATCGAGCCGGAAGTGATATTCGGCGGACCGATGGCGGGTGTTGACAATCAGGATGGCGGGTACATATGCCATCAGTGCGGAAGGAAGGCCGTCCCCCTAGATTTCGTCAACCAGACGGAATTGCGAGCGTTCAAGGAAGATAATATGGAGCACGACCAAGCATCCAAATCGTTCATGCATATCCCGATCATGCCTGTCGACACCAGGTCGATCCTGACCCTGGCCGGGATCGAGATCCCGTTGGGGAGCGTGGCCGAGGTTGTGACCGTCAGGTGGAACGGCGAACGACTCGTCCGGACCGAGTACTCCGCCAAGTTCAGCAAGTACTGGAAAGCAGTGTCGGGGCAGCGCTACAATGCCTCGGAGGTCATGCTGATGGACCTGGCCGGAATCATGGAAGCCCGCCCGAACTTCGATGTACTAAGGCAGCTCCTCAAGAGAAAATACAATGTCTGGCTTGAGATAGGGATGAGAAACGAGGATGACCTTTTCGATGCCTTCGCGATGGGCGTTTCATATGCCGTCGCCGGAAGCCTGTGTTGTAGGAACATCGACATGTTCACGGAATTGTTCGAGCTCTCCGACAAGTGCATTCCCTGCCTTTACCTGGACGATGGAGTCGTCTGGGAGAGGCCAGGGTCGGGACCCAAGGATATGGATGAGGCGATCGAAGCATTGAAAGTGATCGGTTTCCACGAGATCGCCATCATCGACCTACCCCGGCTGGGCACCCGTTCCGGCTACTCCAAGGAGCTAGTGGCCAAGGCACTGGGGCATGGCATCGCTCTTCACATCGGCGGCGGGATAACCGAGAACGATTTCGAATCCCTGGAGAAGATGGGCGTTGCGGGAGCACTGGTGGACCCGTTCACTCCCATCATCACGGACATCATCGAGTCCCCCGAGGGGAGCGCCGCAACAACGATCAAATCGACGCCGACGCGATTTGACGCGCCTTCGGGTACCTCCACTGGAAATTCGATCTGAGATCATTACATTTCCCCACTTTCTTCGGGTTTTGGACCATGCAGTGGATCGACAAAACCTGTGGCATGATGACAGGCCGAGGGTAATGGCTAGGCGTTTTCGAAACATGATCGAACAACGTTAGGATTATGTATGCAAAATCTGGTTGTGTGCTGAGATTCGGCATCCAGAGAGGGTCATCTAGGAGATTCAACGATGGGACTAAACGGAATAGCCTTCGCAATGATAGGCCTGGTATACGGGCTGTGTCATTGGATATTCTTCTGCAGCGGCACCAAGGAAGGGCCGGCATGGTGGAAGAAGAAGACCCGTCCGGAGGATATGGTACCCGAGCAACCCATCGGCGCCATGGGCTCCCTTGTGGCCGGAATCAGCCTTTTCCTTTTCGCTTTCTGGCTGGTCTGGAACCCTGGATCCAATCAGTTCCTGGTGATGGCCGCATCAGGCGTGGTGAACGGTCTCCTTTTCATGGGCACCGCAGTGGTGGCAGTGAAAGGATGGACCTGGAAACCGATAGGGAACGGGGCCATTGCCGCCTCCGTTGCGCAAATGGCCATGATCCCCTTCGCGGTCTATTGGGGATTCCCGGCTGACGCTGGCTTCGCGTTGTTCATCTGGGGGGTCTTGGCCGGCTCATGGGGACTGGTGATCCACGGGAAATGCTCCCTGATTATGTTGCAGCTCAATCTGGTCCTTTCAGTGGTGGCTGCCTGGTGGTTCATGGTGTTCTATGGCAACATACACGTGCCACTTTCGATCATAACTGACTTGGACAACTCCCTGTCGGGGGGAATGTGGGCGTTGGTCTTCACGATCCTTGCTGCGGTTTGCGTCGCTAGCCTGGTGATCACGTTCATGAAGGGAGAAAAGAAGCAGGTCGTGTCCGAACAATAGCGGATGAGCCCGGCCAAAGAGGACAGAGAACATTAATAGTGTTACGATGCAAATAGTTCCCGTAAGATACAAATGGTCGATCTTGTTGGCCTGGTCCTCATCGTCATGGTATCGATCGTACCGCCGATCCTCTATCTGATCTGGATAAG
>JBEKDM010000122.1:0-7355 GCA_050014375.1 Methanomassiliicoccales archaeon
CGATGCTTCGAGGTTAGAACAAACCAAAGAATACCAGATAGTGCGCAAACGTGAACTGACACCTGGATTGTGGGTCAAGAAACCGTATGTGACCTACGGATCGATAGAAATGGTGGAGTATATGGTAAGGATAAATCGAGAGAAAAGAATTGATGAATTAGGCATGCTTTAGGGCGATTGAGTACTGACCGGCAAGGTTCTAGGTGCTACTATTACGATACTGAGTAGAACGTGAGGTTCGAAAACAATCGGATGGAGCCTGTAGAGACATGCCCAGAAAAGGCTGTGCTAAGGAGAATGCTTCGAGTGGTGACCCACCTGAACCTCAATATGAAATGTTTGAAATCATCGAATAATCGATTTATTTGGTTCCAGCCTATTACAGAAAATAATAGCATCGACTTTTATCCCGACTCCACCGAAGTTAAATACCGAGAACTGAACTCTTTTTCGTGGTGATATTATTAAGATCATAGTCGTTTCCGACGTCCATCTAGGCAGCGAGCATTGCGATAAGGCTTCGTTCAACGCTTTCCTCAGCACGCTTAAGGACGATAGCGAGGTGACCGATCTAGTTCTCCTGGGCGACATTGTGGACATGTGGCGGAGGGACGCCTCTGGAGTGTTCCTGGAGAACATGGACACAATGATGATCATCAAGGAGCTTCAGAACAAGCTCAAGGTTCATTGGGTGGTCGGCAACCATGACTACCACCTATTGAAATTGAAGAACCGGGCGCCTCATTATCATTATCCGTTCGAGTTCAAGAAGGACCTGGAACTGGTGGATGGCGAATACACCTACCGATTCAAGCATGGTTACGATTTCGAATATGGGCATAAGAAACGGTTCATAAAGCCGGCCTTGGAGCTTCTCTGTCACCTCATGTCCGATTTCGATGGGGTAGAGGAAGAGGAGCTATGGGTATATCTGACCCGGAAGTTTACCGACCTGCATTATACCGTCTTCACCCAACATCTGGAGACGAAGCTCAAGAGGACACAGAGGAGCTTCAATGACGGGCCGGAGGAACGGCTCAAGGAGGAAAAATTGGAGATCGTAGAAAAACGGGCCTTTGACGAGGTCCGAGGCAAAAATGGCCAATTTCTGATCTTTGGCCATACTCATCACCCCTTCATAAATCAGGGGGAAAACCTCATCAACACCGGTTCCTGGGTAACGGACGCGACCACACACAACACCTTTGTCGAGCTGAGAGGAGGCAAACCGAGACTGTTCATTTTCGGGGGAGAGGAAATCAAAGACCGGCTGGTTATTCCCTAGTTTTCTATCTATTGAAGAAAGATCCAAAAGAGGATCCGCCATTTTTAATCGGCCTGTTTATCTGAACCCCAACTTTTAAAATAAATATTGATAAGATGCTTATTATGTTATTAGTTATTTATTATCATTAAAATATTATTAGTTCATATCATAATTAGGTAACCTGACTGAAAACCTATCCGTGAGAAGTTTAAATATCTACATGGAATAACGAGAATCAAATCCTTAAATAATAAACTTAACACAATACATATCCTATACTTTCACATCTATTCCATCAAAATGAACCAAATATTTCACTTGATCTTCTTGATAAGAAACCACCCACTATTTGTTCGATTATACCATTCCTGCTCATTTTAAGATCATTTATTTTAGCGCCTAGTTAACGGGATAGGATGCTAGAACATAGTTCAATCAAAATTTCATAGATACTGGTCATCAAATGTTCTCGATTTATTTGGTGCCAAAGAGATGAGATTATGAATTGTTCTCGTCGCCTAGAAAACATTACTTTTGTTGAAATTCTGAACAATAATTCCCATAATAAATACAGTAATATATTATAATTAATTATAGAAAAATATGAAGAGGTTTGGGCCATTTTTGCAATCCTGAGATTTTTATCTTGACCATCTGGATGAGTCGAGAATCATATCCCGACGCCCGCACTCTTTCTTCATCCAGTTTGCCAAGAATATTTCTCAGAAAATCGCCTTTTACGGTAAATCTCCATGATTCGCAACAACCTGCATTTTGAGATTATTAAATAGTTTATTTGGATAGAGTCGGGGTTCAAGTCCTGGGCACTCGTATACCCTTACGGGGGTTATATATAGAACGGAATAAAGGCCCCATTGGCAAAATGATGCCGCAGCCTATCCCGTAGGATGATGGCGGTCGGACCATCCCAGCAGGCTGGCGCCACGGTGCATCCGCTCCCAGTCCTCCTGCCACGGCTCGGTCAAATAACCGAAAAGCTTCTGCGCCCCCATGAGCGCCTCGATCCGATTCTCCTGGCCCGCAGCATCCGTCTCAACCCTGACCTGGCCCCATGAAAGGTGAAGGACGACCTCCGTTCCAGTAGCCTCAGTGACCCACCGCAACATTATACTGTCGCCTTCTTCCTTGATCCCCAGCCATCTCAGATTGTGGAACCAGCGCCCCTCCAGATGGTGGGCCATCGTGAGGGGGCTCAGGTCGCCGGGCAGAAATGATTGCAGTATGGTGCTGTAGACCTTGGGCGGTTCGGTCAGCCATTGATGCGCCAGGTTGGAGCCTTTTTGGGTCAGGGAATAACCGTTCGGCGCGTGCTGAACGTAGCCGTCCTCCTCCAGTCTGAGGAGCGCCCGGGATAGCGTCTCCTGGTGTATCTTCGTCCTGCGCCGGATGCCCTGGAATGCTAGGGTCCCGCCGTCAGCTTCAAGCATTCTGATGATGTCCCGGTCGGACCCATTGGTAACCGTGACCTCGTTCTCCTCCGGGGTTCCATGGTCTATTATATCTTGTTCTGTCTGCATATATTTGGCCTCCGATGGTCTCATCCCTCTCTAAAGGGTTTCCCAATTTCCTTCGCCCCAACACGGGAGGCCGGGGTGGGCCCTGATTCGGCCCGGGAGATCCGGGATCGAAGGGGAACCCTGGGTCAAGGGAACTAACAGGGCCGGGTCCCGAGGGTGACATGCATCTGCTCCATCCTTCCATTCCGTCTCACCTTCGCCTCAATCTCTTGGCCGATCTTCCTTTCGTTCAGAGCGGTCAGGAGGTCTGTAACGTTGGCCAGCTGCTTGTCGTCAATGTTCAGCAAGACATCTCCCATGCGCAGATCGGCGGCATCCGCCGGACTTCCATGCACGACCTCGGCTACGAACACCCCATCGGTGTCAGGAAGCCGGAATTGGTATGCCAGACGGGGCGAGACATCATACGCCGTTACCCCTAGCCAAGCTCTTTGGACTTTGCCGTGCTCGATAAGCTGCCCGGCGATGCTCTTGGCTATGTTGATCGGGATGGCGAAACCCATCCCCTCGGCGTAAGGGATCTGAGCCGTCGTGATGGCAACAACCTCGCCACTCAGGTTCACCAGGGGACCGCCGCTACTGCCGGGGTTCACGGAGGCATCCGTCTGCAGGACCGCCATTCCATTGCCCTGCCCCATCAGCATGTTGCGGCGAAGGGAACTTATCACACCCGATGTCACCGTCGGCCCTCCAGACAGGCCCAACGAATTGCCTAAGGCTAGTATCGGTTGCCCCACCCGGAGCTTCTCCGAATCGCCCAGTTCCGCAGGGGTGAGCTGTTCGCCTTCGACCTTGACCACGGCGATGTCCGTTCTCTTGTCCCCGCCCACCATCTTGCCGGTGAACACATGGCCATTGTTCAGGACTATCATGACCCGGTCCGCTTCGTGCACAACGTGCTGGTTGGTCAGGATGTGGCCTTCCCTGTTAAGCACGACTCCGGTGCCGAACCTTCCCCTCCGGAACCTTCCGCAACAAGGTCCCATCTGGGAATCCGCGGCAAGCACGCTCACAGTACTTGCGCTGGCCTTGTCAAAGGCCTGTACATATCTTTCTTCGATATCCGCAATCATGGTTATCGATAGTTCATGGGTGAGTCCAGATTTGTTGACCAGGTCGGCTTGGACCCGGTCACAATCGTGCTACTGGTAGTCGGGTCAGTCTTGCCCCACCTCACAGTGTTGTGATACATGGGCCTTACGTCATTGACCTCCTGAAAGCGGAGGGCGAAGTTCCAAAACTGAGGGCTGGAGGGGCCTAGTAAGGCATGATCCTCTTTCCATACAGGGCATTGGTCATCTGAGCGGTGGCCATGTAGAAGCAGGATATCGAGAAGATCAGCGCCAGCCACCCGGAGATGGTCAATGGCAATTGGTCGGTCCCGAGGAAGTCAGCCAAGCTCAGTCCGAGGATGAAAAGTGCGGTACCGATGTCCACGAACATGACCGACATCAGCTTGGAGACCCTGAGCATCGCTGGGATGAGCAGGAAGAATATTACGCTGGTCCCCAGGAACCAGTAGCCATCCATGACCGAAGGGCCGGAAAGGAACAATCCCCTGATGAATGAGAACCCAGCGCCGAACCCCAACAGCCCACCGAACACCATGCCCATGCTTCCGAAGAGGATCTCCCCCCCTTCTCAGCTCGATGATGGCCAGGATGATGATGGGCGTCGAGATATTGAGGATCCAGAGGCCCAGCACCGGGGTCAGTGGCCCCCGATCACCGCTGATGGCGAACGCGAACAGGCCGATGTGCAGCACCCCCAGGAGGAACAGTGTGGCCGGCCCTCCCGAAGCCCATTGCTTCAGCGGCTCTTCATTTACGACAGGATCCATGCGCTCGCCGACCTCATTTTTGCTCTCGGACACTCAATGCATATCTGGAGGGAGGTGTACTAATTGTTTACCCATCAACGCAACTCCGACCATTAGTGATTCTTGAGGCTGGAAGCTTCTCCACACGCGTCCATCACCGTGAGACGGGCAAAGGGCCTGCAGCTACTATGCTGAATAGGATTATGAGAATCGAATAGTAATAATCCTAAAATGCGAATGATTCTGCGCCCCACCGCCGTTCTATGCCCCGGTACAGCAGGTATGCAACGAAGAACAGAAGTATACAAAGCCCCACGATGACAGTTCCCGAGAACGTCGGACTGTTCGGATAATTGAACGAAAGTATGACCAGCGTGCACAATGGTGGAACGCACATCAATGCAAACTTGGCAAGAACCCGGGGGTCGAAGAGATAGGTGTTGGTCCTTAGGCCAGTAAGATAGGCGGTGCCGCAAACCGTGTAGGCGGTAGAAGCATAACCAACCAATAGGGCCAGGGGGAGCAGGTCCAACTCAGACCTGGCGATACTCAGCACTACAAGGAAAGAGGTGGAGAGGGCTAGGGCGAACAAGGAAAGCATCATGACCTTGGTCCTTACCATGTCCGAAACTCTAACTGGTAGCACCTCCAGGAACGAGGCCGCATCCAGCATGTTAAGCCATCCGTAGATTGACACGCTGAAGAAACCGATCATGGCAGAGTAGAAAATTAGGTTGATTGGGATTCGGACCTGTATGATCTCTCCAACGAACCAAAAAAGGACAGCCAGGAAGAGCAAGGGGCCAACATATGCTCCTATCACAGGGCCCAAAGTCCTGCTCCGCTTTAGATCGATCCAGTCTTTGGCCATGAAAGTCCCTAACCCTCGAGCGAAACTGAACGATCTATTCGCTTCGAGCATTTCTGCATCATACTGTTTAGATGACGATCCGAATCGGACCTGAAGAGTGAAGATGGCAAAGGTCGAAAGACCAAACACCAGTGAGGCCGAGATCAATAGATACCACGGGTCGGAGGTCAGCTGCAGGTCAAGGGAGGGTAAAAGGCTGGTGATGTTGAACCACTTTTCCGAATAGGAGATGGCCAGCAATGCCAAGATCACGCCGAGCAAGACCAAGAACGCTGCCCTGGAGCGAACATATATGGAAGATAGGGAGAAGGAAAGCGAAATACCCAGAAGAAAAGAGAATGTAGCGGTGAGCAACAGGAATGACACGCTGCTGAGATGGAAACCGGTCAATGGAATGGAGAACGCAATGCCGATCACGATCGGCGCTATGGTGTACAGCATGTAGTAAATGACGTCCTTGATGTAAAATGCCAGGAAAATGGTCCTAAATCTGACTGGCAGCTGCGTGGGTGTTTGCAGCAACAGGCTGACCTGCCCGAACCTCCGGTTGGCGATCCTTTCCCCGAACAATGCGAATCCACCAACTGCAAGTCCATAAAGGAAGAGCAAGGAATGGAGGATCAGGTACATCTGGTCCAAGGAGGTGGCGACCAGCAACTGTTTCGATGCCAACGCCAAGATCAAGGAAAACACCAGAATCATTACCGGGAATAGCATAAACTGCACCTTCCCGATCATGCTGGCATTCAACCTCAACTCCTCGGACATCATGAGACGAACCAAGCGCAATTGTTGGTTGACCGGGTTCAAGACTGCGTGCCCTCCCTTTCGGTCAGGCGCATGAATGCTCCATCAAGCCCTTCGCCATCTCGAGCGACGTCTTCCGGCTTGCCCAGAGCTACGAGCTGTCCTCGGGATATGATGCCCACCCGGGAGCACATCTTTTCCGCGATCTCCAGAATATGGGTGCACATGAACGCAGTGCCCCCTCGCTCAAGATAACCGGAAAGGTACTCTCGGAATAGTTTCTGGTAGCGCGGATCAAGACCAGAGAATGGCTCGTCCAGGAAGACCAATGGCGGCTCATGTATGAGGGCGGCAGCGAACATCAATTTTTGTCTGGTCCCTTTGGACAGGTCTTTGCCTGGAACCTTCTCCACATCTCCCATGTCGAGAAATTTGATCCATTTGTCCGTACGTGCTTCAATATCATCGATCTTGCGGATCAGCCCGATAAAGTGCAAATACTCGCGTCCTGTCAGGAAAGAGGGCGGGGACTCCACCTCAGGCAGTATGCCGATCAGCCTTTTCACCTTCAAGGGATCTGTGGCCGGGTCCACACCTAATACATTGCATTTTCCCGAAGTCGGTTACAACTGTCCAGTCAGAACCTTAAGTAATGTGCTCTTTCCCGCTCCGTTCTCTCCCAGTAGACCAAAGAGCTCCCCTTTCTCGATATTGAAGGATACCCCGTTTACGGCACTGACGTCCCCAAAGCGTCTCACCAGGGAATCGGCCTCGATTATCGTTTTGGACATGACCAATTATCTCTGAATCGGAAGAAACTGGAGTCCCCGGATAAACCTTTCCGGTGTTCGAGATATGACCAATATGCGGGTATCTGTCCGATCTTCAGGTGTAAGTGGAAAGGTCCTTGGGCCTACAAAACTTACACTTTTGAGAACAATGATCGGTATATCTGGATTACTAAGGGTGCAAATCCTGGGGGATTTGCTACGCTTTACAAATACCCCCGCCCTATCTTTCTAGCTTCCGAGCGTTTGCTCTGAAGAGGCACTTGAGCCTCAAGCCAGTCGGGTTCGTTGTGGCAAATCTCCTTGAGCCCACTACTCTTGCATT
>JBEKDM010000123.1:0-7198 GCA_050014375.1 Methanomassiliicoccales archaeon
TCGATTGAAAAAGAAAGGAAAAGATTTGATAGGGTGGGTCAGAGCTACTTTGAGGTGGTCTCCCCTGTCCGTATCCTGATCACCTTCTCGACCGGGCTTATGAAGATCTTGCCGTCGCCGATATCGACGGTCCTGGCAGAGGCGACGAGGGTGTCGACCACCTTCTGGCAGTCGGCATCGCTCACGACGATCTCGATCTTCGTTTTGGGCAGTAGGTCGACCCGGTACTTGCCCGCCCTATGGGTGAACTCCAGGCCCTTCTGCTCTCCCCGACCGTGCACCTCGTACACAGTCATTCCAAGCACTCCTATCTCTTCCAGCGCCGATTTCACGGGATTGAGCTTCTCGCTCCTTATTATTGCTTCGATCTTCTTCGACATTTCAGGTCACCTCTAGGAGTATGCGCTTTCCCCGTGCTGGATGATATCAGCACCGATGCGTTCCTCGTCCTTTGTCATTCTCAGCGGGGTTATCTTGCCCAGTATCTTCAGCACTATGAAGGTCACACCGAAGGCCAGTGCCCAGACCACGGCTACAGCTATCAACTGGTAGCTGAGCAGGGTCAAGCCGCCGCCGTAGAACACGCCCTGGTTCGTGACCAGGCTGTTCACTGAACTGGTGGCGAAAAGGCCCGTTGCTATGGCACCGAAAGTACCGCCGATACCGTGGACACCCCACACATCAAGCGAATCGTCGAAGCCCAAGCGCTTCCTGGCCAATATGCCGCCGTAACAGATCACGCCTGCACCGATGCCGATCACTATGGCACCCGTCGTGTCAACGAAACCTGATGCCGGTGTGATGGCGACCAGACCGGCGATGCCACCGGAGATCAGACCCAATACGCTTGGCCTGCCCTGGTGCAACCATGAGACCAAGCCCCATGTTATTGCTGCCAAAGCCGCTGCGATATGCGTGTTTGCGAAGGCCTGAGATGCTAGCCCGCCGGAAGACAGCGCGCTGCCCCCGTTGAAACCGAACCAGCCCATCCATAATAGACCGCCGCCTAGGACGACCATTGGAATGTTATGCGGGTGATCGCCGTTGCCACCCTGAACTGAAAGCCTCTTGCCCAGGACGATTGCCGCGGCCAGCACTGATACACCTGCGGTGATGTGCACGACGGTACCGCCTGCGAAGTCCAACGCCCCCATCTTCGCGAGCCAGCCGCCGCCCCACACCCAGTGAGCGACCGGTATGTAAACCAGCACGGTCCAGATACCAAGGAAGATCGTCAATGCCTTCAACTTCATACGCTCAGCAACACCACCAATAATCAGGCAGACGGTTATGATGGCGAACATCAGCTGGTACATGGAGAACAAAATCGCTGGAATCGTTCCGGCATAGTCTGTATTGGGCAGTTGTGCCACACCATGCATCCCAACGAAGTCAAAGTTCCCGATCAGGTCTGACTTGAACCCGCCAAATGCGAGCGAGTAACCGAACAGAACCCAGATCAGAGTAACCATTCCAGTGATGATGATCGTTTGACCCAGGATCGAAAGGAAGCTTTCCTTTCTCAACATGCCGCCATAGAAGAACCCTACAGCGGGGGTCATGATGAACACCAAGGCAGTTGCTACTAACATCCATGCCGTATCGCCGGTGTTGATCATGTCTGCCGTCCCATCCGTTGCCGCCACTGGTGTGGACAGGACTGGCAATACCATGATCACCAGCGCCATCAATAATCCGATCTTTATTGCGTTGGACTTTCTCATCTTATCACCTCAGCCGACTGTTGGTCGGAACGTGCGGGACAATTGAGATCGCATCCGGCGTGCACCTCTTGGTACTTTCGGAAGTCGATTCGTCATTTGTACCGCACATTAATTCCGCAATAGACAAAGGGCTAATAAAAGCTTTTCGTGCGCATCAAATGAATAGTATGAACAGAAATACTAGACAAGTGTACAATTAGAATCAGTCGATTATTAGGTGAATATTCTCAAAATATTCACTCAAGATTTTGTCTGGCTATAACAGTGACATGGAACCGTTGAGCCTTTCGGGCCGTATTTGCGAGTTTGGTTTTTGATTCCTAATGGAATCCAGGCCTGCACCCTTGAAAATTACATTCTATTCGAGATGTTTCATGTGGTCCTAAATCGGATGTCTCCTACTGTTGAAACAAATCTCCAAACTATTATGTCGCTTACAGTGCCAGCACAAGATTTCATAGCGATCGTCCGGTGTCTAAGCACGAGATCGATCAATTCCTCCTTCTTTGTAAGACGTTTTTCCTCCGTTCTATCACTCTTCATCAATATTCACTGGCCAGACAAATAGGGATCTTTCGATTCCTTTGACTAGAATTTTGAAAAGAAGATCGCCCCGAGGTAGTGGCCGTTCTTTCCCAGATGAGGAAACCAATTAATGCTCATGGATACAATAGAAGCCCGGTCTGATGAAGGAATACGAGCTTATTGTGATCGGGTCCGGTGCCGGGATGAACGTGGTCTCGAAAGCAAGGAGCGCGGGCCTGAAGGTCGCGTTGGTTGAGAACTGGGTGATGGGAGGAACTTGCCTCAACCGGGGCTGCATACCGAGCAAGATACTAACTTATCCGGCGGAGATGGTCAGGCACATCCAGCATGCCAGGGAAATCGGGATCAATGCAAAGATCGAGTCGATCGACTATGAGCTGGTCCGCAAGCGGATGTGGGAGCTCGTTCTCAGAGACAGGCATGGGATGGAAGAGGGGGTGGCAGCGGACAGCGGCCTGGACTTCTATCACACGACCGCCCGATTCATCGGCCCATATACTTTGCAGGTTGGACAGGAGCAGATCAAGGCGCCTAAGATAGTGCTAGCAATCGGTGTACGGACATTCATCCCCAATATCCCGGGTCTGAGGGAGACCGGGTTCGAGACATCCGAGAGCATATTCGATATGCAGACCCTGCCGCGCAGCATGATCATCCTGGGTGGGGGCTATAAGGCTTGCGAGTTCGGACATTTCTTCTCCGCTTTCGGGACCGTCGTCTCGATCGTCGGCCATAATCCCCGGATCCTTCCCCGTGAAGAGGAGGAGGTCAGCGACCTGGTCCTGGCCAAAATGATGGAGTACCTGAAAGTGAAGGTCAATCAGGAAGTCGTCTCTATTAGGAAAGGCGAAAAAGGCAAGATCGTGGTGCTCAAGGACCGGACCACCGGGATGGTCGAGGAGCTGGAGGCAGAAGAGATCCTTCTCACCACTGGCGTGCAGAGCAATGCCGACATGATAGAACCGGAGGTTTCAGGCATCAAGACCGATCAGGGAAGGTACATCCTGGTCAACGAATACCTGGAGACAAATGTTCCCGGGATTTTTGCCATGGGTGACGTCATCGGCAGGACAATGTTCCGGCACACGGCCAACTACCACGCGCAGCTTGTTTGGATCAACGCCTTTGCCAAGAACAAGATGAAACTGGACGAGCATGCCGTGCCTCACGCCATTTTCGGATATCCGGAAGTGGCTTCGGTCGGCATCACCCAATCAGAGGCCAAGGCCAAAGGCATCAAGGTGCTTGTCGGACTGAGCGAATACTATGATTGTGCAAAGGGATATGCCATGGGTGAGCGGGACTCGTTCGCCAAGGTGGTGGTCGATATGACCTCCTTCCAGATCATTGGCGTTTCTGCCGTGGGGACCAATGCCTCGATCCTGGTCCAGGCGATGGTCTACCTGATGAACGCCGGCGACCGCACGTACATACCGATGGCCAGAAGCCAGACGATACACCCGGCACTGAGCGAGGTGATGGTGAACGCTTTCGGGAACCTGCACGATCCGGACCATGTGCACGTGCATGAGCATGAAGAGCAGAAGGAAAAATGAACCTCAGGCGGGAGAGTAGGGTGCCCGGGGAGGGCGCTCCCGCCTTAGGAATCGGTTTGTTCAGATTGACTCGAGCGTGTTGTACTTGTACTGGAAATCCCGCTCTTTTATCAGGTTCTTCAGTTCACCGTCGGCTATCAGCTTGAACCCGTACCTGATCACTGCCTCGTAGAACTCGCAGTACGGAGATCTTTCCATGATCGTTCCCTTCTCGGCGAATACCTCGCCCGGGCATGGTGCGCCGCAAACATTGCGCAAAGCACACGACGAACAGATCGGAATGTTCTCCGCCCGACGGGCCCTGACCATCGCCAGACGTTCCGACTTGACCGCCTTTTCCACGCCGTTGATCTCGAAGACGCTGTGTGTCTGGAACTTCTCCAGGCCGAGGAACTCGGAACATGGGTAGATGGTTCCGTTCGAGCTGACCGAGACGAAGCAGCGTGCCCCGCCGCAGGGGGTGATGTCGCACATGAGCCTCCGGCCCATCGGTGCGACGATCCCGAGGATGAGGTTGGAGAAATCGGCGATGGTGATCCTCTGTCCATTCTTGGTATGATGTACGGCCCGGTCTATCGCGCCTATGAAGTTCGGGATAAGGTACTCATTCGCTGGACGGAGCTTCCTGGCAACCTCCTGTGTACCCCGGACCGGGTTCATCAGGACGCTCGGAACCTTCTTCTCCACTAGGAAATCGATCATTTGCGGGAGCGTGTTCACGTTCATCGAACTTATAGTGCAGATGACGCTCATCGCCCTGTATCCATTCAGATGCTCGATGGCATGGACCGCGGCTTCGTAGGTCCCGCCTCCTCCGCGAAGAGGCCGGATCATGTCGTTGACCTCCTTTATCGGCGAATCGAGCGAAACGCCCACCGAGACCCGGTGGTCCATGAAGAAGTCGGACGTCTTGTCATCGAGATGATATCCGTTCGTCTGGACCCCGAAAGAGAACCGGTCCGAGAACTCCTCCACCGCCTTCATGATGTTCTCCTTGACCAGCATGGGCTCGCTGCCGTGGAAGACGATGACTGGCTTCTTCCCGTCGGAATTTCTCGAGACGGATCCGGGATAGGTCTCGAAGAACTCATGCAAATTCGTGAGTGCGAGATGGATCTGTGGGTAGCTCATGTGGCTGGGCTTTGCCCGTAGGTCGTTCGGCAGATAACAGTACTGGCAGTTCGCATTGCAAGTACCGGTCGGATTGAAGTAGATGGCACTGAACCTCTCCTCGGAGCGGAACTTCTCCATCTCCTGGGACATCGCTGCCGAATGTTTCTGGTAGTTCGGCAGGACCTCCTCTTCCATCACTTTGGCCATGTCCGCTCCCTTTGGGACCAGCGCCCAGAACATGCTTTCCGGTTCGATCAGGACCCAGGAATTGCCAACATCCAACAATGAAAGCTTCGGTCCTTCTCCGGAGTTCAGTCTCATGGGCATTATCGACGGGTTTTCCGATTCAGTGGTCGTGGTAGAGTTCATTATAAGCACCTTGTAAAAAAAAAGGTTTAGAAGGGGAGCTCCCCTTCTGCCGCATCGTAGATGATGTAGTGGCTCAGTCCGTTGCCATCCACTTTGCAGTCCAGTCTGCACATTATTGCCGACATTTTTTTCCAACTCCTTGCTGGTGTTGGATTATACATCCAACTCCAAATGTTCGAAGTCGAGATCACTATATGATGCTTTCTTTGGATAGATTAGATGATACAATCGTATCGTTTTAGATTGATTTCATGCAACAAAGCGCAAAAGGTTTTCTCGCACATCGGATTCGGCCGATCATTATTGAACCAATAGATCGAAGACCAGATACAGCGAATCGGACCGCTCCGAAAAATGCTTACTTCGTTACACTACGCTTTCTGGTGGCCTCCGCGTTCTTCGCATCGACCGTGTGATTCCATTTCTTCAATATCTTCTCCGAAGTGATCCCCACCAGATACGGTACCGGCGGCGTTAGGTAGAAAAGGGACCCGAAGAGCGCAGCGACCTTCTTCGTGAATGCCATATTCTTGATGACCTTGATGATCGGATCTTCCGGATCCTCTTCCGTCAGCATCCCGAAGAAGGACTTGAGCACCAACTTGTCGGCATATAGGACCACTCCGATGCTCCATCTTATTCCCCGGTCCAGGGTCGTGCTTGACCCAAATGGCTGGGTCGTCTTGTTGAGGATGGCGGACCTCAGGTCTTGGGCCGTCCGACCCTCGAACATGGTACAGCAACATCCCAGTTGACCAAGCGCATGAGCGTCACTGCCTGCTACGCACGCCCACCTGCCGCATTTCGAACGTTCCAATGCCTTGTTGTTCGCGATGCCATCGATGTGGCCGCCGTTGATGACCTCGATTCCGTCTATGTCAAGCGTTTCGATGAGGTTTCCAATGGCCGAGACGTGACCAGAATAAGGATGGGGTGCCAATACGACCCCGCCTTGTTTCCTTATGCGGATGATCGTCTCTTCCGCGGACAGGTCCATGGGGATCTCCTCGGTCAGAAAGAGCCCGATAACCTCACCATCCCTGGTGCTGACCTCTTCTCCAATCACGACCTCGATATCCGGATCGTTCTTGGCGTATTCCTTGGCCTTCAAGGCTCCGGCGATGCTGTTATGATCTGTGATACATAGAACAGAGAGACCGACCTGCTTGGCGATCTTGACCACGTCCTCCGGGTTGGATGCCGACTCGGGGAATTTCAGGAACTTGTAATGCGCCATTCCCGAGTACTTGGTATGGACGTGGACATCCGCCTTACTGAGCATCGCCCGGTTCAACGAGCTTCAGCGTTTTAAAGCATTCGGGATAGGTATCGATACTGTGGCTCAGTCCCCCTATTGTGGCAGCTCTGAGCGACAAAGGCCCTGCCGATCGGTTCGGCCGAAAGGCGCTTGTCCGTCCGAGAACTATCAGACATTCAGGATCTTGCGGGCGATCTGTTTCCCGAGCTCCCGACATTTGGCCCTTGCCGCCTCGTCCGGGACGAACTGGACCTGAAGATCTTCGAAGGGCAGTTCCATACCGCTCCCGTTGAGCAGGTCTCTCATCTGCTTCGTCGTGCCTGCCCCCCAACCGTAGGAGTTGAAAACGGCGGCGAAGTGGCCTTTGGGTTTCAGCCCTTTGATGTAAGTTCCGATGTCAGCCACGGATGGGAATATACCATTGTTCAACGTGGGCGAACCTAACACCAGCGCCCGGGACATCATCACCTCCCGCATGATAGTGCTGCGGGGAGTATCAGTCACCCTGTAAACATGCACCGGCACGCCCTCGGACGCGATGCCTTCGCCGATCGCCTCTGCCATGATCTGGGTCGAACCCCACATGGTATCGTAAACGATGACCGCCCGGGGCTCGGTCCGGTAGGTGGCAT
>JBEKDM010000124.1:0-7031 GCA_050014375.1 Methanomassiliicoccales archaeon
TCTTCGACGCGAACCATATACTGCATGAGCACCCGGAGAAGCTGAAGGCGGTCAACGAGATCCTGAAGGATATCGGTCTGCACTATAGCGGCAAGACCAAGGTCAGGCATTTCGCCGAGGTATTGCACAACGATGTCGGTATGGAGAAGATCCAGGCCAGCGTCAAGAACAAGCTGGACCTGAACGTCGCCGCCCACTATGGCTGCCACTTCATCAGGCCATCGAAATTGAAGCACCTGGACGACCCAGAGAGACCCGTCCTGCTGGACGAGCTGATCGAGTGGACCGGCGCCCACAGCCTCCCATACAAGGACAAGAACATGTGCTGCGGAGCTGGCGGCGGTGTCAGGAGCAGAAACAGCGGCCTGGCCCTCGAGTTCACGACCGAGAAGCTGAAGAACATCAAGGCTGCCGGCGGTCTGTATATCATCGATGTCTGCCCGTTCTGCCACCTCCAGTTCGACAGGTCCCAAAAGGATTCAGGATATGACATCCCGGTTATACACCTGGCGCAGCTCTACGGCCTGGCATTCGGGCTCCCGAAGTCCGATCTAGGCCTTGAAGCGCACGAGGTAAAGGTAAACCTGTGAGGATGCTGGGTTGCACAAAGCCCATCTCATAGGCGTCTACACGCTGCGGGACATGCCCGAAGAATTGACGGGGTTCGTCAATTTCCAGGCTAAACTGGAGAAGCACGAGCTCCGGATGGACGAGCGCATCGCCCTGCTGGTGATCGTCGGCACATCCTCATATGTGCCGGTGTTCGTGGAGACGATCAGGGACCTGACAACCACGGAGAAGAAACTGCGGGACCAGGATGCGGAGATGGACAACGTCACCAGGGAATCCCTCATCAGGGTGATTGCCGAGCTTCGGGACCGTCCCGGGGCGTAAACGATTTCCCAACCTCTTATCTTCCTGATTCTAGCTGCGTAACACGATTGTGGAAACAGCGGCACACAATCTATATATAGAAGTGGTACGTTGACGAGGCATCCAACTATAGAGGTATCATCATGGCTGCAACATCTACAAAGAAGACGGTTACGAAGGCCGCTTCACGTAAAGTGAAGGACCGGTGGAAGGCGAAGGAGTGGTATAAGGTATACGCTCCACGTATGTTCAACCAGGTCCTGCTTGGTGAGACGCCATCGGCCGATCCGTCCAGCCTCATGGGAAGGATCACCGAGGCCACCGTTCACGACCTGACCGGCGACTTCTCCAAGATGCACGTCAAGCTGAAGTTCAAGATCACCGAGGTCAACGGATTCGATGCACATACCGTGTTGATCGGCCAGGACCTGACCAGCGATTATATCAGGCGCCTTACCAGAAGGAAGCGCACCAAGACTGACCATGTCATTGATATCCGGACCAAGGATGGATACCTCGTCAGGGTGAAGCCCATGAGCATCACCGAGAAGAGGATCCAGGCGTCCCAGGAGACCGCCGTCAGGACGCTCATGACCAAGGACCTCCAGACCAGCGGTGCGGAAATGACCATCTCCGACATCATCAGGAGCGTCATCTCCGGCGAAATGGCCAAGAGGCTTTCCAACGTCAGCAAGGTCGTGGTCCCGATAAAGAGGATCGAGATCCGCAAGACCGAGGTTCTCGAGATGGGCAGTGCACCGCAGGACCAGCCGGTCTTTGCAGCGCCGGAACCCGAGCCGGAAGCAGCGGAAGAAGCTGTGGAAGCGGCACCCGAGGCAGCGCCTGAGGAGCCTGCCGAGGAAGAGATCGCGCCGGCCGAGAAGGCCGACGAGTAAACCCTTTAGATGCCGGGGTGGCTCAGCCTGGTGGAGCGTCGGACTCATAGGGTAAAGTGGTAATTACAGACCCTTCTCCAGGGCAATCCGAAGGTCGCGGGTTCGATTCCCGTCCCCGGCACTCCCTTTCATTATTTTCTTTTGTCCAACTCATCTTGATCTCGGTCAATCCTCGGTTTTGGCATGGCCGCTCGTCTGTTCACTCCCAAAACAATTTATCGGGGCGGTCCCGTAGCGAACGTTCGGTGAAAGGTTGAGGGTCATAATCTATACCGGCAAAGGCGGTGTCGGAAAAACATCGACCGCCGCTGCCACTGCCTTGCGGTCCGCTCATATGGGATACAGGACGATCGTCGTGAGCACCGACTCGGCGCATTCTCTGGCCGATTCCCTGGATTTCCCCTTGACCGGCGAGATCAAGAACGTGGAAAAGAATTTGGACGCGATCGAGGTGGACGTTCTCTTCGAGATGGAACACCACTGGAAGGAGATAGGCAAGTACATCTCCGATTTCCTCGAAGCGCAGGGAATGGATCCGGTCAGCGCCAAGGAGATGACGGTCTGGCCGGGTATGGAGCTGATGTCTGCCCTTTTCTACCTGGAGGAATTCTCCAAGGACGACACGTATGATGTCGTCGTAATGGATACCGCGCCGACGGGGGATACGCTGCGTCTGCTCAGCTTCCCAGAGACCTCCGACTGGTACTTCGACAAGCTGTATAAGGTCTTCCGCAACACCGTCAGGATCGCCCGCATGACCGTCGGCAAGTTCATGAACACGCCGCTGCCGTCGAACGAGTTCCTCGATGACCTGGACACCATCCGGGTGCGGATGGCGGCGGTCAAGAAGATCCTCATCGACCCGCAGATAACCTCGATCAGGCTGGTGGTGAACCCGGAGAAGATGGTCATAAACGAGACCAAGCGTGCGTTCACCTATCTTTGCCTGTATAACCTCACCGTCGAATGTCTGGTCATCAACCGCCTCATACCAGAAGAAGCAAGGGACTCGTATCCGGCGGAGAAGTGGGAGGAGCAGGAGAAGTACATGGAGCTGATCGAGGAGTCGTTCAGCCCGCTCGATATGTTAAGGTCGAACATGTTCAAAACGGAGGTCTTCGGGAGGGAGAAACTGAACCTCCTGGCCGACAACGTCTTCGGCGACACCGACCCCACCCGGATATTCTCTACGGAGAAGGCCATGTCCATCTACCGCGAGGATGGATTGGACATCCTGTCGCTGAAGCTGCCGTTCTCGAGCAAGGACGAGGTAGAACTTTATAAGGCCGGTGACGTCTTAATTGTCAAGGTCGGATGGTACAAGCGTTCGGTCTCTCTGCCCTACTCGTTGGTCAGGAAGGACGCGACGAAGGCAGAGTTCAAGGATGGAAGGCTCCTAATCAAGTTCGAGGAGGTCAAGAAAGATGGCAAAGAAGAAGGCAACGCCTGTTGATGTTGAAGAAGAAGTAAAGAAGGAAGAGATTCTGTTCGAGGAGAGCGGGAATTGGAAGGAACCCTCGGGAGGAATGATGCCGCAGGAGGCCGCGGGGCACCTGATGAAAGCGGCCACCGAGTTCCTTGGAGCGATGGACACCATGATGCCGAAGAAAAAGAAAATGCCCGACGAGGTCCGGGTCCACTACATGGCGGCCAAGAAAGAGATGCTGCTCATGGCCCGTGCGATGCTGGATGCCAAGATCGCCGCCTGTGACGGCGAGAAAGCCGAGGAAGAGCCGCGTGTCAAAAAGATAAACCTGGAGTGAACCGGACAATCCTGGTCCAGTCATTCCCGCTAAAACAATGAACGTCGGTTCATGGACCGAGGTCACGGCACTCTGGGCATCTCAGTTCGCCGGAATTCAACCTCAGGTCGATGGAGAACTGGCCGCAGTTCTCGCAGTAGCCGGTGAACATCTGCGGTTCCTTCTCCCGGCCAATGCCTCCCCGGTTCACCCGGGACCATTCCCGCGTCAGCTCGATCAGTGACGGTGAGATCCGGAGCACGTCGTTCTCGGTGAGAATGCCGACAAGCGCGTCACCTTTCACTACCGGAAGACGCCTAACATGCATGGTCGACATCCTCTTCGCCGCTTCGGACAGAGGTTCTCTCGGTGTTGCGGTGATGAGCGGGGACGTCATGATGTCCTTGACCAGGGTTCTGGACGGAACCTTGTTCTCGGAGACGATCTTGTTCAGGAAGTCCCTTTCGGTGACGATGCCGACCGGTAGCTCATCCTCCACGATGATAAGGCTGCCGACCTTCTCGTCCCTCATCAGGATCGCCGCTTCCTTGACCGTCATGTCCGGGCTCCCGGTGCGAGGCGACTTGGTCATTACCTCTTCGACCAGTATGTCCGTCGTTCCATCGCTCATGATGATACTATTCGAGCTGTGAGATTAAGTAACTTTCCGGTGCGGCGATTGTTGGAGAGTGCTGGACGCTGTCGCCTAGGATACAAAGGGATATATGCACCGAGCCAAATTGTCATCATGGTGCCAGGAATGAACGACAACGAAGGGCAGATCGCGGTGCACATGGCCCGACAGGCGATCGAGGCGGAGACGAAGGACCAGGATTTGGGAGGATTCAACGCGCCTGCTAGCTTCAAGGAGAAGCGGGGTGTCTTCGTTACGCTCTCCACCTATCCAGACCACAATCTGAGGGGATGCATCGGATATCCGGAGCCGATCTTTTCCTTGGCAAAGGCCATTCTTCAAGCGGCAGAGGGAGCATGCCACGATCCCCGGTTCCCCGGATTGAAGGCAAAGGAGCTGGACGACGTAGTGGTCGAGGTCAGTGTTCTGACACCGCCAGAAGAGATCAAGGTCGCCGACCGGAAGAAGCTGCCGGACTTGGTCAAGGTCGGTGTGGACGGTCTAATAATGGAGAATGGAGGCTACCGCGGACTGCTATTGCCGCAGGTCCCGGTGGAATGGGAGTGGAACTCTGTGACGTTCCTGGAGCAGACCTGCATTAAGGCCGGGTTGCTGCCGGACATGTGGCTGGACAAGACCACCAAAGTGTACAAGTTCCAGGGAGAGGTTTTTTACGAGAGCAATCCCCACGGTCCGGTTCGTCGGAAGGAACTGAGCTGATCTGATGGACCTGATCATTGAGGGACGGGCCTTCTACAAAGGCAAGTTGCAGCCGGTCTGCATCGGTATCGACCAAGGCAAGATAGTGGAGGTCAAGAAGGTCTTGGCCGGCGAGAATCGGAAGGATTTCAAGGACAGGCTGATACTGCCCGGGGCAATAGACGTGCACGTTCACCTGCGCGATCCAGGCATGACCCAGAAAGAAGACTTCGGTACCGGGACGCTGGCCGCGGCGTGCGGTGGGGTTACGACCGTCTTCGATATGCCGAACACCAATCCGCCCACGGTCATGGCTGAGGACATCGTGAACAAGCGTGAGAACGCTTCATCGAAGGCCTGGGTGGATTTCGGGCTTTTCGCTGGCGTCGATGCCCGCCACGACCCGACCAAGATGAACGCCCACGCTATCGGCTACAAGATATTCATGGGCTCGTCCACCGGGAGCCTCCTGATGACCAAGGATACGGACATCGCCATGGCGCTGGCCAAGATATCGGTCACAGGCAAGGTGGTCAGCGTTCACGCCGAGGACGATGGTTTTCTTATCAGGTCCCAGGAGAAGGAGCTCCGTGACCACAACCGGAACCGACCGCCATTTGCCGAGGTGTCGGCAATATCCAGGCTGGCCAAGCTCCACGGCTCTGCCAACATTAATGTCTGCCACGTCTCCTCCCGCGAAGCGATGACGGCGCTGGCAGGCACCGGGTTCACCAAGGAGGTCACGCTGCATCATATGCTGTTAGACGACTCGATGCCGCTGGGCGGCCGGGGCAAGGTGAACCCACCGTTGCGGACCAAGGACGACCGTTTGGCGTTGTTGGACGCGTTCGCCAAAGGGCAGTTCGACATGCTCGCTTCCGATCATGCGCCGCATGGGCAGGACGAGAAGACCGGCGATTTTGATGCCGCGCCTTCCGGTGTACCTGGCGTCGAAACTGCCGTCCCCATAATGATGGCAATGGTGAAGCGGGGTCAGATCCCGCTGGAATGCCTGGTCTCCGCAGCCTGCCAACGGCCGGCCGAGATATTCGGTCTGCCGAAAGGCATGATCGAAGTCGGAAGGGACGCCGACCTGATGGTGGTGGACCCGAAGAACATCACCGAGATCAAGCCGAAGAACCTCCATAGCAAGTGCGGTTGGACGCCGTATGAGGGATTCGAGGCGATATTCCCCACCGCTGTATTTTTAAGGGGGATGGAATTGGTGGTGAACAACTCTCTCGTCGGAGAGCGCAAAGGAAGGGATGTGGTTGTTGCCAGAAGTTCAGGTCGACCTTAGCGAACTAGAGGGACGCAAGTTCACGTGCATCGACGGATGCGGGCTTTGCTGCCTATGCCAGCCCGAGCTCTTGCCGAACGAGGAAAGGCTCTTCAGTTCCAAATTCCCGGAACTGGTCGTGCTCAAGACAGAGCCGCACCGGCATTATGCCATGGCTATGAAGAAGGGTATGGGGTCGTGCGCTTTCCTCAATGACCGTAGATGCAAGGTGTATGGCGACCGACCGCATTTCTGTCGCGAGTTTCCCTTCCATATCCACGTCGGTATGCGGGCGCAGGTCCAGCTGGACCTCTCCTGCCGTGGTGCCTGGGTCAATGTCGGTGAGGAGGCCAAGGCGATCGGTGCCAAGATGGCGTTGGATTGCCAAGCGGCCATCAACCATACTTTGTACGATTCGAAGCGGGTCTACCGCGAGTTCTTCGACAACTGCCACGAGAGCGGTATCGATCCCGACCCGGAACCATTGCAGGCGCTGGTGCGGGAGAGGATCGAGAAGATGACCCATCTCCCTTATCTGGCGGCCATGCTGGAAGGATCGGCGGAGGACGAGCAGATCGACCTCAAGAAGCTGAGGGTGGCGGGGGAATTGGACAAGAGCGCGATGAAGGAGCTAGAGGCAGCCGCCCTGGAAGGTGCCAACGAATCGTTGGGAGCGCCCAACGCCTTCGACGCTCCGGTCTATTGCGATGAGGCGAACCGGTGGAACGTGTTCCTGTCAGAGCATGGCCGGTTCGAGCAGTACGTTATCAAGGACAGCGGCGACCTGGACCACATCCGATCGGTCGATCCGAACGCGGTCCGATTGCTGGTCCCGGACGAGTCGGGAAGGAAGGTCCTGGCCGATTACATACGCGTGCTGAACAACCGGGACAGCATCGTCGGCTCGG
>JBEKDM010000125.1:0-6928 GCA_050014375.1 Methanomassiliicoccales archaeon
GCCTTTTGTTTAGTGCAATGACCATGGACCAGAATCCTAACGAGCGTGACTATTTCTTGAAGAAGGTTAATGAACTGTCAATCATCCATCTTGAACTCCTTCGGTTAGCCGATAACGGTCCAAAAGCTCTTCGGGAGAAAGGTCTGGATGTTGAGAAAGCCATGAATCTAGATATTAAGGATTTTGTGGATTATTATCTGAAGGGCATTGATTTAGAGGTAATCATGGCAGCTCATAAGGATCTGTATAGCCAGGGATTTTTCAAAACCAATTCGGATGTGTATAATATCATGGGGGTCAGCAAGGGCAAAGACTACTTCATTAACATCCTAACCCCGATGGGGAAGAAATTCGTTGCTGCTTGTATCCCGAAGAGTGATTGATCGAGGACGCGCCATTTCTTCAAAAGATTGTAGCCTGATTGGATCCATCGTTCAACGAGTTCAGGATCTGCCGCAGTCTCCTAACCAACGCGTCCATCTCTTCCAGTCCCGTCGGTTTCTCAAAGTACGCGTTGGCTCCATTACGGCGTGCCAGTGAAATGTCCTCGTGGGAAGTGGAGCCCGAGCACATGGCGATATACGTTTGGGACATTCGCTGCATTTCCCTTATCGTCGCCAGGACCTCGTGCCCGTTCTTCCTGGGCAGATTGATGTCCAGCAAGACCAGGTCGGGAGCCTGTGCTTCACCTCTTTCCGCGCTTTCCATCGCCTGGATCGCTCCTTCCCCGTCCCCGACCAGGGTGATGTTGATAGACATTCCCGTTTCCTCGACGAGGGCTTTCACCAGGCGTGCGTCGGCGTTATTGTCCTCCACGATGAGGACCCTCATCCGGCGCTGAACTCCCATATCTATGACCCCTTCGTCATCGGGGGGAATGCGTCGGCCGGCCGCCCGTATTTGTTCTGTAAAAATGTGAAATCAGTAATAAATCTATGATTAGTTTGATCCCATCCCTGGAACATGATGTTAATATGTTTGTTCTGTATATTAACAAATGGTAATGGTTCAGTAATCCCGAACATCATCCTCATGCCATCATCATTCCGGTCGATGACGTGCCGCCGTATCCTGACTTTACTGAGAACTTTGGGGAAGTTTCGGAGAAGGGTCCGGCGACGCGCAGCGGGGCATCCAGAAAGGGGGATATGACATTTTCGCCAAAGCAAGATTTGTCCTTCCTGTTCATGAGCCCCAACATGAGGAAATATTTATCATGCTCATGCGCGTTAATGAAGGACAACGAGCATAGTTGAGGCATTGTTTTCCGGATTCCAGCCTCCCCAAACAATAGGAAACGGCGGATAGGTCCGCCGTTTATCGGCGGTTGAGCCAACATGACCGCCCCCGAGTGTTTCACCAGATCAAAGGATTGGATGAGCCAGGTCCATGGATTCGTTCATGGGCGTAGGGTGGTCGGGCATCCCTTCTCCATTGAGGGCTCGGCCCTCCTGGTCATCGATATGCAACGCTATTTCACCGACCCCTCCTCCCACGCATCTTTTCCCCAGGCCGATGCCATCGTCGGGAACATCCAACTCATTCTTGCCGCGTTCCGTGACCGTGGGCTTCCGGTGTTCTTTACCAGGCACGCATTGGCGAGAGACGAGAGCGCTGGGATGATGGGTAGCTGGTGGGGAGAGGTCCTTACGACAGATAACCCTTTATCAGCTATCGATGAACGGGTGAGTCCTTTGGGTACGGAAACGGTCATCCGCAAGACGCGCTACAGCGCGTTCGTGGGGACCGACCTGGAGAATATTCTAAACGCTTCTAAGATCACCAGGCTGGTCATCGTCGGTGTGATGACCCATCTGTGCTGCGAATCCACGGCTCGCGACGCGTTCATGCGCGACCATGAAGTGTTCTTCATTGTCGATGCTACAGCCTCCAAACACGAAGAACTTCATCTAGGAAGCCTCAAAGCCTTGGCCGATGGGTTCGCCATTCTCGCCGCGACGGAGGATGTTCAGAAATGGCTGAGATAAGACCGGTGATCATCATCGGTGCCGGGCCGGCAGGCATCTCCGCGGCCATATTTCTCCTGAGGGCGGGACTTGAACCGCTGCTGCTTGAAGAGGATGTCCCGGGGGGCCTTCTGCGTCGGGCCGGGGTGGTCGAAAACTATCCCGGATTTCCAAATGGCATCGCCGGTACCAACCTGGCCGATCGCTTCTTCGAGCATTTCCAGATATTGGGGGGTTCGGTGACGAGGGCATCGGTGGACCGCCTTTCCAGATGTGAAGACGGCACTTACGCCGTTTCGACGGATGTCGGGGACCATCGATCCATGGCAGTCATCGTTGCCACCGGAACCAAGGCCAAAATAATCGCTGTCGAAGGGTTGCAGGCCGCTGAAGGACACCGGGTCTTCTACGACCTATATGATCTGCTGGCTAAAGTGAGACTAGGAGAGAAGATCGTGGTCTATGGGGGAGGGGACGCCGCTTTCGATCTGGGTCTCAACCTGAGCCAAAGGGGACACGAGGTCGTGATATTGTGTCGCTCGAGAGCGCGTTGCCTGCCCCTGCTTAGGGAAAGAGCGTGCCGGGACCGCATTCAGGTGGTGGAAGGGTGGACGATCGCGAGGGTGATGGACGGGATGAGGCTCAGCCTCGAGCTGGAGGGGATGGGGACAATCGAAGCGGACCGTTTGCTTATCGCCTGCGGCAGGGAACCTCGGCTGGATATCTTGGACCCGTCCCTTGCCGCCCTCTCGGTGTCAAGTGGCCGAACATCGGTGGCAGACATTCCGGGCCTCTACCTGGCCGGTGATGTCGTGGCTGGTGGAAGACGGCAGGTCGGGATCGCCATTGGGAGCGGTCTGAACGCAGCGATGCTGGCAGAGCAATACCTGAGGAAGATGTAGACATGAAAATAATGGCGGAGTACGGTAACGATGAGCTCGCGAGGGTATGCGTGGCACAACTGAGGGACGACCCCCGTTCGGTGGTCGAGTTCGTGGAGTCCGTCCAACCCCCAATCTCCCGGGAGGAGAAGTGGGTCCTGATCGTCTCCTCCATGTTCGGCTGCCCCATCGGTTGTTCGATGTGCGATGCCGGAGGGGACTATTCCGGACTTCTGACCAAGGAAGAGATCCTTTCTCAGATCGATGCCCTCGTATCACGCCGGTACCCCGACCGCAAAGTACCCTGCTCCAAGTTCAAGATCCAATTTGCTAGGATGGGGGAGCCGTCGCTCAACCCTGCGGTTCTGGAGGTCCTTCGCCTCCTCCCGTCCGTTTATGATGCTTCGGGCCTCATGATCTCCCTTTCCACGGTGGCACCGGGTCGTGCCGGGGGATTCTTCGATGAGCTGATACGCATAAAGGAGAACCTTTACCGAGCGGGGCGGTTCCAATTACAATACTCCATTCATACCACCGATCAGGAGAAGCGACGAGAGCTCATACCCGTCAGGACCTGGACTTTCGAGCAGATGGCGGCCTTCGGGGAGCGCTTCTGCCGCCCCTCGGAAGGAGACCGCAAGGTGACGTTAAACTTTGCTCCGGTGATGGGATATTCGATCGACCCCATGGTCATTCGAGAGAGCTTCGATCCCGACCGGTTCCTGATCAAGCTGACCCCCCTGAACCCTACGCTGCGCTCCTCCGAAGGTGGTATGAGGTCGGTCATCGATCCCGATTCACCTCAGACTGGACAAGCATTGATCGATGAATTCACCAGGGAAGGCTTCGAGGTCATCCTCAGCATTGGGAAGGTCGAGGAGAACATGATCGGCAGCAATTGCGGACAGTTCATACAACGGGCCCTGCACGGAAACGTAAGATTGCCGGATGCCTACGAGGTCGAGCGATACCAGGCTTGAGGGGTCGAATCCTTGATGATCATTGTATAGAGATCTCGATCTAGAACATCGATTAGTGACAATCAGGCACGCTAAACGGGATCAGGATAGGGAGATACCACTAACCGGTGATTGCGTCAAGGTAATGGGCATATTCGTGGAGAAATATCACAAGAAAGGCACCAAAACGACTGACCCGTTATTCAAATCATAAAGGGGGAGTCGGTGGAATGCGCATGCAATCGAGTCTTGTGTGGATAGGATCACAAAGAGGGCGGGATTAGAGGGAGTGGTTTCTCCTCACGTTTTGAGGCACTCTTTCGCTACGACGATGATAAGCAATGGGTGTGATCTGTTTCACCTGTCTAACATCCTGGGACTATGAATAGTGACGCTAAAAGAGCGGCGTTAGAAAGAGGCGTGCCGAGGTTCTGATAAAATCCTGAGTACCAACCATCATATGGCTTAATCTGTGCGACTGGATCGTAAGTTTCCCAGAAGATAGAGGGCCACGTATAAAGAGGATAAGATCAGGAGCAAAGCGATGAGAGCTCTTTGTGAATAGTCAAACGAAGCAGTGAAGATGAAGATACTGTTATAGCCAATGAATTCAAGGAATGCATATCTTAATCCGAATCCTGCGGCTGTAGCTAGGAGGAATTTTACCGCATTCATTTTCAGCACCCCTGCAGCCAGGGAAGTGACTGTGTAAAAGAATGGTATGAAGGTGGATATGAAAATGGAGAATTTGCCGTGCTCCACCAACCATTTCTCGGCCGATTCTAGGGTCTTCTCGGATATACCGAAGTAGGATAGACCTTTCAGCAATAATGGTCTGCCAGCAAATCTACCGGGTAAGTACTCTATCGGAAGTATTGCGGCGATAAGGCAGACCAGAAACGTGGTGTACGGATCGAATACTCCCAATGATGACAGTGAACCATACGCTGGAAGGAGAAAGTAATCTGGAATTGGCAAAAAGGCAATGCTAATAAACATACCGAGGTAACCTGCCAACGAAAATGGTGACCACCCTTCCTGGTTGATGTCATAGGATGATATGTTAGCAAAACCAAAATATGCGTTCAGCAGGGCAAGAGCTGAGAGCAATATAACAAGAACTGAAACTACGAAAAGATTGTGCCGAAATTTGTGCAGTCGATGGTGAATATCTTCTCCGAATCCAATGATGGCCTCCGTGGCCGATGTTTGCCATTTTCTCTTGGAAGGGTTATTGCTTTCCCTCATTTATTTCTCGTCATCTAATAGAATCTAGAACTATGTATACTGAGACGATTTGATGATGCCCTCTAGTTCATGAAAATGTGCCGAAGTGTGAGCAATATCCCAATTATGCACCACCTTCTGTATTCAATTTATGTAACGTAGAGTGTGGCTCTCTGTAATTTTTAATATGATTCAATCACAGAGAAGCAACCGGTGGAGTGCCCACGCAATCGAGTCTTGTGTGGATAGGATCGCAGCTAGAGCGGGAATGGAAGGAATGGTATCATCGCACGTGCTGAGACATTCCTTCGCAACGACGATGATAAGCAACGGGTGTGATCTGTTCCATCTGTCGAATATTTTAGGTCATTCGAACTTGATGACGACGGCGATCTATTTGCATGTGAACAGCGATGCGGAGAAAGCGGCATTAGAGAGGTGTACCGACTTCTGATTAGCGCATTCTTCCTATTATTTCAACATTACTCAGTTGAACGAAAGAGCCATAAACACAAAGATTCAATGATGAAATGATCAGATGAAAAAAGAAGATCGTCGACGAGATGATTCTGAGCGCCGTAGTTCTTTTATGGATCATAATAGCTGTTATAGGGTTAATACTGGTAAATGACATATTGCGAACACCTCTCTAGGTAAAGAATCGCTTCCTCTCCGCCAAACGTTGTGAATTCACTGTACACCTGCAATAAATGATTAGCAATAGGTTCTATTACAGTTTTGATGATCGAAAGGGGGATGGAAGAAGATCTACCAGAAATCATCAGACTGCAAAGATTAGCCTTCAAGGAAGAGGCCGATTTCATCGGTGATCCCAATATTCATCCTATGACCCAAACTTTGGAAGATTTGAGGCATGACTTCGCTAAAGAGATATTCTTGAAATACGTCGAATGCGGGATGATATTGGGGTCGGTGAGGGCATTCGAGGAAGAAGGTACATCAATAGAATGGTGGTCCATCCTAATTATTGGGGCAGGGGTATCGGGAAGAGTCTGATGAGGGAGATTGAGCGTGTATTCAGCGATGCAAAGAGATACGAATTGTATACCCGAATAGACCACCAGCGGACCCGGCCATCTATCAGAACCTAGGATACCTGCCCTTCAGGAACGGGAAGGTCAGCGACTCACTTACGTTCGTTTACCTGGAAAAGAGGAATGGCAGTTGAGGTGTTGTATGAAAAGGCTTCAAAGAGACTTTTTTTTATTATTCTTAGGTCTTGTTAATGGCATGTCATATTCATGGGTATACCTGGGAACACGGTGGACATTGAACGAGAAGATCCCTGCCATAATACATTCCGACCATCGTGACCAATCCAAGACCTATGACTGTGTGTCCTATGTGACCAAGGATGACGAGACCATCGCAAAGATCGCCGAAGAACTCAAGACCGATGCTTCCAACAAGGGATACAGCACGGCCCAGTTCATGCTTTCTTTTGGACAGAACGTTCCATATGGGACTGATGAGAATACCACTGGAACAGACAACTACCCCAGGTATCCGGTAGAGACCCCGGTGGACAATATTGGAGATCGCAAAGATCATTCGACGCTATATGTATCGTTGATGGAATCCCAGGTGATAGACGCCGGTATGGTGTTCCTAGAACTGACTAAAACAGGGGTTGACATTGGACATATGGCGGCAGGGATATGGGCGTTATGTTACGGTGGTGCCTATGTCCAATATAATGATGATGATTATTTCTATTGCGAAACCATGTCACCAGGCTGGCAGATCTGACAGATGCCACCTGAAATGGATGGATACACGATTCAGGTTTTGCCCTCATGAAGGGATAAACATGTCATGATGGAGAATTCCATAGCTCGTTCAGTACGAATAGCACCGTATATCTTATATTCCC
>JBEKDM010000126.1:0-6887 GCA_050014375.1 Methanomassiliicoccales archaeon
TATGAAGACAGAGCACGTCATAACCGTTTTCATATCCTCCAGGGCCGGAGTTTTTGCTTACGGGGAAACGCCAAAGATGACCGACCGGAGCATGTACTCGGCCATCACCTCGATGATGCTCGGCGCGGCCGAGCAGATGGCCAGCGAGATGGACGAGATCCTCGACTATGTTCTTCTAAGCATGAGCGAGAAAAAGCTCATTGTGATCGGAGCCGGGCAGAAACATCTGCTTGGTATCTTGACCGATGCGAAGGTCGACCCGGAGAAAATGGCCAAAGAAGCGAGAACGATATTGACCGAAGTAATGGTCTAGATTACATCCTTTTCATTCCGCGACAGATCCACTCGCCGATCGCCTTCTTGCCGTACCTTAGTGTTCCAGAACCGGTCCTATGCGTGCCAACCGTGGTGGCCTTGCCAGACAACAATGCCTTCATGATCGCATCGACATCGGCATAACCGTCCGGGAAGACCGTATAGGCCCTGCCTATCGATTCCGGCTCGTGCGAATCGCTTCCGCCGGTCCGAGGCTTTCTCATCGCCTCGGCCAGTTCCACGGCCAGGCGGTTCCCGCGCTTCGTCGAGCGCCCATTCTGGCACTCGATGGCGTCGAACGGCTTGCCGATGACGTTCGCCTTCCCCAGGCCGGACCATACCCGATAGGGATGGGCAGCGACAGCCACCCCACCCTGAGCATGGATCAGGTCGATGGTCTCTTCGACCGTCCTATCTCGGGGGATCTCTTCTTGCACGTTGAGAGCGAGGATATGACCTTCCGCCGATGACACCTCAACGCCCGGAATGACCAGGATGTCGCTCTTCAAGGCGACAGCCTCCTTGGCCCCCCGCAGCGAGTTGTGGTCCAGCACGACCACGCCATCCAATCCTACCCTCTGGCAGGATTCCAGGATGTCCTGGACCGAGTTGCAGGAGTCACCCGAATAGACGGTGTGGACATGCATATCGATTTTCATCGGACCTGTGCCCCGTTGCCTATCTCGCCATCGACCGTGATGATAACACCCTTAGCGGTCGCCAGGGCCAATGCCTCTTTGGCGTCCGGAGTGGGCAGGAGCACCGCCGCCTGTGCCGGGACCGTGGTCTTCTCCGGCAGTTTAACCGGCACCTTGCGGCCGACGTCCACGTTGCCGCTCTCCACCGAACCGACCTTGATGGTGAACTTCTTGAACTCATCGAACGAGATGGATTTGTCCGATTGGCCCATGCCCGAGTCGACCGCCTCGCCCGGTTCCGCATCGCCCGAGGGGGTGAGCACCAACACCTTTCCGTCCGCCTCGGCGGCCAGCATCATGCCCTGCGATTCAACTCCTCGGAGCTTGGCCGGCTCCAGGTTGGAGATGAAAACGACCTTCTTCCCGGTCAGCTGCTCCTTGGTATAATAGGCCTTTAGCCCGGCTACCAGTTGGACCGGCTTTCCGGCGTCAAGCTGCACCACATAGAGCTTCTCCGCGTTGGGATGGTCGGTCACACTGACCACTTTCGCTACCTTCAGGTTGAGCTTGGACATGGGAGCGAACGGGTTCGCCGCCTCCTTCTCGAGCACGACCTTGGAGAATAGCGGCTTCGGCTCCACCAGCTTCGTTCCTGGCTGCAGGACGACATCGATCGAGGTCCACGAGCCCTGTCCCAGCGGGGCTTCGTTACCGAGCATCTTCCATACCTTCTGGGAGCTGTTCGGCAGGTACGGCCAAGACAGTACCGCCAGCGCCTTGACGATCTCCATGTTGAGGTTCAGCACCGAGCCGCACTTCGCCTTGTCGCTCTTCAGCAATGCCCACGGTGCCACCGCGTCGAAGAACCGGTTGCCGAACTGCGCCAGGTCCATGATGGATTTGAGCGCCCGCTTGAATTGGCAGGTGGATAGGTAAAGATCGACCTCGGTCTTCGCCAGGATGATGGCGTCATAGACCTCCTGCCTCTCCTTCTCGGTGTCCTTGAGCCTCAACTCCGGTATATCACCGAAGTTCTTCTGGGTGAAAGATAGCACGCGGTGCACATAGTTGCCATAAGTGGCCACAAGCTCGTTGTTCACCTTGGTCTCGAACTCCTCCCAATTGAAGTCCGCATCCCGCTGCTCCGGCATGTTGGCCCCGAGGAAGTAGCGGACCACGTCCGCATCGAACTGCTTCAATATGTCTTGGACATCGATGCCGATCCCCCGGCTCTTGGAGAACTTCTCCCCCTGGAAGTTTAGGAACTCGTTGGCTGGGACATCGTATGGCAGGTTGAGCCCGCCATAGCCCATGAGCATTGCCGGCCAGATGATAGTGTGGAAAGGGATGTTGTCCTTGCCGATGAAATAGTACGACTTGACCTCCGGGTCTTCCCAGAACTCCCTCCAATAATCCGGCTTGCCGATGATCTTGGAGTACTCCTTGGAGGCGGACAGGTATCCGATCACCGCCTCGAACCAGACGTAGATGACCTTCTCGTTCATTCCCGGCACCGGCACGGTCACACCCCATGACATGTCCCTGGTGATCGCCCGGTCCTTCAGACCAGTCTCGAGCCAGTTCTGCGTGAACAGCTTGACGTTCGTGCGCCAGTAGTCCTTGTCCTTGACCCAGCGGATCAATGGCTGCTGGAATGCGGAGAGCTTGAGGAAGTAATGGTCGGTCTCGCGCAGATCCGGCGTCGTTCCGCAAACAGTGCAGCGAGGGTTGCCCAGCTCACCTGCTTCGTAGGTGGCGCCGCACTTCTCGCACTGGTCGCCCCTGGCCCGCTCGTCCCCGCACTTCTTGCAGCGCCCCTCGACGTATCGGTCCGGAAGGAACTTCCCGCATTTCGGGCAATAGTACTGCAAAGCCCCTTGGCGATACAGGTAGCCATGCTCCATCAGTTTGTTAAAAATGTCGTGCGTGACGTCGAAATGGTTCTGTGTCGTGGTCTTGGTGAACAGGGAGAAGTTGATACCGAGGTCCTCGATGGCCTTCTTGTTCATGCGGTGGTATCGCTCCGCCACCTCCTCGGGGGTGGTCTTTTCCTTTTCGGCGCGGACGGTGATGGGCGTGCCATGCATGTCCGATCCGGACACCATGAGCACCTCGTTGCCTTTCAGGGCGTGATACTTCGCGAAGACGTCAGGGGGTAGCAGGGAACCTGCCACGTGTCCGAGATGAAGCGGGCTGTTGGCATAGGGCCAAGCAACGCAGACCAGTACTTTTATCATAATATCGAGGTCAGAATGTTAGAACACGGATTTAAGCGTTCAGTGGGCCAGTTAACACGGTAAACGGAGTTGATCATTTGGGTATTGAGATGAACCGTTGACCTGTGCCGCATGACATTATCGGTGTCTGGACAGATAACGGGCTGTTACCCTTCCCCCAAGATGACGGATGGGATGGACAGCTTTTTATCAGGGTTCCATATTGCTGAGTACCATGCGGATAGCTGCCGTCCTGAAGGACCGTTGCCAGACCAAGAAGTGCAATACCGAGTGCATCAAGTATTGCCCCAAGGTCAGGACTGGAGTCCAGGCCATCTGGCTGAATGAGTCTAGTAAGGCCGAGATATCGGAAGAGCTCTGCGCCGGCTGCGGCATCTGCGTTCACAAATGCCCTTTCACCGCTATCAAGATCATCGGGCTGCCGGACGAATTGAAAGAGGATATGGTGCACCAGTATGGCGAGAACGCCTTCCGCCTTTACCGGCTGCCCACTCCGAAGACTGGGCAGGTAACCGGTATCCTAGGTCCGAACGGGATCGGGAAGACAACCTCGTTCAAATTGCTCTCAGGAGAGATAGTGCCCAACCTTGGGAGATTCGACACCCCTCCCAGTAAGGAGGAGGTCCTGGCCCATTTCGCCGGTACTGAACTTCATGACTACCTGGTGAAGGTTTACACCAAAGGGTTCAAGTCTTCGATGAAGCCACAATACGTTGACAGGCTTCCGACCGTGATCAAAGGGCCGGTAAAGGACCTTCTTTCCAAAGTTCAGGAAAGAATGAAGGTCGAAGAAGCCGTCAAGCTTCTGGAACTTGAAGATGCCGTCACCAGAAACATGACCGAACTCTCCGGTGGAGAACTTCAACGCGTGGCCATCGCCGCCACCATCATGAAGGACTCTGACATCTATTTCTTCGACGAACCGTCTTCTTACCTGGACATTTACCAGAGGATAAAAGTGGCGAAGATCATTGAGAAGCTGGCCGAAGAGAAGATGGTCATCGTCATCGAGCATGACCTGGCCATCCTCGATTTCCTGGCAGATAATGTGTACCTGGTCTTCGGTTCTGAAGGGGCATACGGTATCTTCGCCCAACCCCGCCAGGTCAGGTCGGCGATCAATGTCTACCTGGACGGGTATGCGAAAGAAGAGAACATCCGGTTCAGGGACACGCCGATACGGTTCGAATCGCACCCTCCGCGTGAATCCTTCCAGTCGGTCGACCTCCTGGAATATCCGAAGCTAGAGATGAGCTACCCTGCGTTCAAACTGGAGGTCGACTCTGGCGCCATCAAAGTTGGAGAGACTGTGGGTATCGTCGGCCCGAATGGCATCGGCAAGACCACTTTCGTGAAGATGCTGGCTGGTGTTCAAGAACCGACCTCAGGCAAGGTCGAACAGCAGGTCAAGGTCAGTTATAAACCGCAATATATCACTCCCGATTTCGACGGTACGGTCACAGAACTTTTCACCACCTATGTCAAGGACTTCTTCGAGTCCGGGTTCTTTCAGACCGAGATCCAGCACCCGTTGACGTTGAAACCATTGCTGGAGAAGAACGTCAAGAACCTTTCCGGCGGTGAGCTCCAGAGGACATCCATCGCGCTCTGTCTGGCAAGGGAGGCGGACATATATTTGCTGGATGAGCCATCGGCCTATCTAGATTCTAACCAGAGGATGGAAGCAGCCAAGACGATCCGCCGGGTCATGGAGAAGAAAGGCCGATCGGCGATGGTCGTCGACCATGACATCTATTTCCTAGACATGGTCTCGGATTCGATGATGGTGTTCGACGGCGTACCGGGCATGAGCGGTCACGGCAAAGGACCGTTCGACATGCGTGGGGGCATGAACATGTTCCTAAAGCAAGTGGACGTGACGTTCCGGCGCGATAACGACACGAACCGGCCGAGGATCAATAAACCCGGTTCTAGGCTAGATCGGGAGCAGAAGTCTGCTGGGGAATACTATTACTTCAAGGAACTGCAAAAGAAAGATTGATCCAAGGAAACGCAGGTCCTATTGCGTATTGTAACAATAAGGGATAGAACTGACTTCAGCGGAAACCGCAAAATGTTTAAGCGAGACTTCGAAATTCAGATCGATCCCATACGCAACAGGAGGAGCCACCCTGGATAGATTATTCTCATGAAATCTCATGGGCACGTTTTCCAAACATGATCAACAAGGAATGATGAACTGAACCATTTGCGAATATCAATGGCTAACGTGAAGGGGCGGAGTTCGAAATCGTTAGTAATTGGTTCAGAAGGTTTACGATAAATCTATTTAGTGACCATTGAATTTACTGCGCTAGGTGATGAAGCTCACCTCCAACCGCCTAATTGGCTGATAGCTTCTACAGACTCGTTCGAATATTGGAGGTGAGGCAGTGTTTCTCCAAGCAATGCAGAATGCTGATCTGAGAATACCCAAAGGAATGACCAGTATCTTCCGTCACAAACACCTCTGGATTTGTTCGGTGAATATTTACGAATTGGGGGTTTAACACATGTCGGAAAAGAACAGAAGAAAGGATTGGCTACTTGACATCGCTGAACTCAGGAAAGAGGACATCGCCTTGGTTGGCGGAAAGGGTGCCAACCTTGGTGAAATGACAGAAGGGGGATTCCCGGTCCCTCCCGGATTCGTAATATCGACACTGGCTTTTACGTATTTTCTAGAGAAAAATTCCTTGACCGAACGTCTAGATGCTCTCATCGGTGAAATAAAAACCGATTTGACTGATAGCAAATTGTCAGAAGCCTCTACCCTGATAAGGGGTTTATTCGATGGATCCGAAATCCCCGTAGAACTGGCCTCAGAAATCAACACAAGATATGATCTGCTGGGAAGAACTGCGGGAAAGGCGGTAACTGTAGCGGTGAGATCAAGCGCTACCGCAGAGGACCTGCCAACCGCAAGCTTCGCCGGCCAACAAGATACCTATCTTAACATATCTGGTAAGGCCAACGTCCTAGAGAAAGTGAGACGATGCTGGTCTTCCCTATTTACACCTCGGGCAATTGCTTATAGGATATCAAAGGGCTTTGATCATGACCAGGTTAAACTGGCCGTTGTCGTCCAAGAGATGATAGATTCTGACATATCTGGAGTAATGTTCACGCTGGACCCGACAGCATCAACAAATTACATGATGATCGAAGCGGGCTTTGGGCAAGGAGAGGCCATTGTCAGCGGGAAGGTGACTCCAGATACGTATCTGGTCGATAGGGGAACACACAAGATAGCTGACCGGAGGATTTCAATTCAGAAATGGAAATTGGCGAAAAGCCTGGAAAGTGAGCTGGTGAAAGTTGACCTTCCTCTTGATGATGTGAACAAGCAGAAGATGCCGGATGATAAGATTATCGAACTGGCCATGATTGGTTCGAGGATCGAAAGGCACTATGGGGGACCGATGGACATCGAATGGTGCATGGCAGATGGAAGGATTTATGTGGTCCAGGCCAGGCCCGTCACTACATTAGGTAGCAGAAGTCAAAATACGAGCGGGAAGCAGGATACCATGGCAACGGAGATGAAAACGGACAAGATATTGGTCAAGGGATTGGCCGCGTCCCCTGGAACCGCCAGCGGAAATGTCAGGCACGTGGCTGACGAGATGAACCTGGAGGTCATCAAGAAGGGGGACATCATGGTCACCAAGATGACCACGCCGGACATGGTCCCGGC